>JAGALI010000032.1 GCA_017625275.1 Clostridia bacterium | reverse complement strand
TTGAATAGCTTTTTTCTGTGTTGTTCTTTTCAGCACCCTTCTTAACACGATTTTCATTTGTGATAATGCGTGCTGTCTTTGCTGTTGCCATTACGAGGGTGTACTTATTAAGTCTTTCCTCGCCGTTTTCGTCTGCAGATAGCTTCAAAAGCTCTTGAATTGATGGATAAAGCATTTTTGTTTCTCCTTTGGATTTATATAAATTTTTTAATAATCTTTTTTGTGTGTTTTGTCTTGGCATGCTCTGCCTTAATGATATTATAAATAAGCTCGGCACATTCCTTCGCCTTACCGTCCTCGTTTACAACTGAATAGTCGTATTTTGGCATCAGCGCAAGCTCATCCTTAGCCCTGTCAAGACGCCATCTAATTACGTCATCAGCCTCTGTACCCCTTGAGCGTAAACGCATTTCCAGAGTTTTACCATCTGGTGGAGTGAGCATGATTGTAACTGCACCACGCATTTTTTTCTTTACCTGCATAGCACCGTCAACCTCGATTTCAAGGATAATATCCTTGCCCTTAGCAAGTGCCTGCTTAACCTCCTTAAGAGGTGTGCCATAGTAATTGTCACAATAGGTGGTATACTCCAAAATCTCACCATTTTTTATGCGATTTTCAAATTCATCCCTGGTGATGAAATGATAATGAACGCCATTTATCTCACCTGGACGAGGTGTCCTTGTGGTGGCTGAAACCGACAGCTCAATACTCTCGTGCGAGTCGACAAGCTCCTTTACAACCGTTCCCTTACCACTGCCAGCAGGACCTGACACTATGAACAAAAGACCCTTATTACTCATTGTCGCCCTCCTCTGCTCCGTTTAATCTGTTTGCGATTACATCTACATTAAGCGCTGACAAAACAACATGGTCAGAATCTGTGACTATGACGCTTTTTGTTCTTCTGCCACTTGTGCAATCTATTATTCTGCCATTATCCTTTGCCTCGCCAACCATTCTCTTTGCTGGCGCGCTTTCTGGAGCGATAATGGCGACAACCCTCTCGTCGAGGATTACATTTCCAAAGCCTACATTTATAAATTTCATATTACTCTATATTCTGAATTTGCTCTCTTATTTTCTCA
The DNA here is from genome assembly GCA_017625275.1 of Clostridia bacterium. GTDB lineage: Bacteria > Bacillota > Clostridia > Oscillospirales > CAG-272 > RGIG2000. Next base: position 1,920 of record JAGALI010000032.1, on the reverse strand, counting down.
AGCTCGTTTTTAATGTTTACAACGAGATGCGCGGTGTCTGCATTCGATGCCTTCGAGCCTATGGTGTTTGTTTCTCTGTTCATTTCCTGAAGCAAGAAGTCAAGCTTTCTGCCCGCTGGCTCATTCGACGCGACTATCTCCTCAAATGCGCCAAAGTGACTATCAAGCCTTACTAGCTCCTCATCAATCGCAATCTTGTCTGCGAAAATCGCAACCTCGGTAAGAATCCTTTGCTCATCAATTTGAATTGAGCTGTCGTCAAGGAATTTTGTGATTCTCTCCTCAAGCTTCCTTGCATATGCCTTAGTATCACACTCAGAGTTTTCTGCAATTTTTGCCACATAGCACTTAATGTTTTCGATTTTCTCACGAATGTTGCGGAGAAGATTTTCTCCCTCAACCCTTCTTCTCTCAAGAAAATCAGCAAGCGCCATATCAATAACCTCTTTTATGTCCTGCCAATCACCCTCAATATCGTCCTCTGGCTTTTTAACATTGAAAATGTCTCTGTTAGAGGCAATTTTGCAAACTGTGATATCATCAGCAAGTCCAAAGGTATCTCTGAGCTTATAAAGTGCATTTATGTAGGACTGTGCATAAGCAGTATCGAGGTTTATTTCAATTCCCTCTTGCTCAAGCAGGTCAACATTTACATAAATCTCAACCTTTCCTCTTGAAATTCCGTTTGCCTGAATGTATTGCTTTATTTTGTCCTCAAGAAAGCTATAAAGCCTTGAGATTTTAACATTACAATCAAGGTATCTATTATTTACCGATTTTATCTCGGCAGTAATATCCTTGCCACCAACAGTTTTACGCGCCCTTGCAAACGCTGTCATACTTTTAAACATAGCATCTTCCTTAAAAATTAAAAATTTTCGCGCATTCATCGCGATATATTAATATTTTAATATATATGGCAGGAATTTGTCAACTTTTTTAGCGAAATATTGTAGGAACTAACAAAAACCCCACTCTTTTGAGCGAGGTTTTTGTATATATTTTATGTGTTTTTTACAATTTATCGCGCGAGATTAGTCGAAAAATTTATCTATGCGAAGTAGCTTACGAAGCCTTGCGTGATAATAGCGTGAGAAGCGCTTTAAAAATATATCTGCAAGAATTAGGCATAAAATGCCTATTAGCCATGTGACAATTTGTATAATGTCAGAATCCAAATCGCCCGTTGTGAAAATCAGACGAATCAGCACAAGCGCCAAGGTTGCCGAGGCAAGCATATAAAGCGCCTTAAGCGTTATACACACGGCACGAGGTCTTTTTTCAAAGATTCCTCTTAAAATTGGATAGATTGCAAAAATCGCATACTCTGTTCCAACCAGCTTCGATGGTAAAAGCAAAAGAGCTATCACAGCGCACACCACATAGGTGGCAAACGCCCTTGCTCCCCCTAGCTCCTCACAGACAATGAAGATTAGGGTCGCCGAAAGTAGCACGGCACAGAGGTCAAAGACCTCAAGAAGTGAGCCAATTAAAAGTATTACAACACCAAGTGCTGACATAAGTGCGCAAAAGGTTAGTTGCTTTGTTTTTTTCATTTTTCTTACCTACATAGACAGTCAAGACAAATAAGGAGCGAGCAAATGTCGCACATGTCACAGCCAGCGTTGCCAGGCTGAGAGGTTGTTTGTCTTCCGTATGCGTTTCCACGCTGCTGTAGGTTATCACGAAACAGCCTATATTCTCCGTTATTCGGTGCCATATTGCATGCCATGTTTGCGTGTCTTAATGCGTCCATATACGCACCCTTGCTGGTTAGAGCACATGCCTTTAGATAATGCCATTCTGCATTTCTTCCCTTTTCTGGAATGCTATCGAGCACAAGGTCCGCCTCAACAAACTGACTTTCTGAAATTTTTCTTCTCGCATTAGAGAGCATATCAGCATAGTCGCCAGAGGTGC
>JAGALI010000031.1 GCA_017625275.1 Clostridia bacterium | reverse complement strand
TCAGTCAATGCGTCAGCCCCAAGTCCACCGTAGAAGCTACCATTTACTCTTATGATTGCATCTGCTGTAAGGTTGGTAAATTCTATTCTTTCCTTTTTATCACAGCCCTCTCTTAGACACGCCCTTGCTTTGGCAAGAGGAAGCATTATCCAGCCCTCTGGGTCTGAAGCGCCATCCTCAGCCCACTTGTGGCCAAGCGCCTTGTTTGCTGGAAATGTTGAGTAAAGAGTATCAATCTTTACGAGATTACAAACTGAGCAGGTTGTTGTCTTTGTTCCTGGTTTCGTGCAGGTTGGGTCTGTATAGCTAGTTGAGAGCACCTTGCTACCATCTCGGTAAAGGTGTATTTTACCATTCGTAAAGCACGCGTCACATTTGCTTGAGCTTGTACAGTCTGTTCCATATCCAGCATCTCCAAATTTTTCAGCACAAGCAGTACAATATACTACAGCTTTACAATCATCATGACTTGTTCCTGTGTGTTGAATATTACCACTTGGAGTATGTGCTACTCTGGAGTCTGGAATTTCGTATTCATCTTGATTATTTGTTGTGTGGTCTGCGTATGTGCAGGTGCGAAGCTCTACTCTGTTTTGATAACAGGTCGCTTCAGATATAAGCACGCCCTCCTGTGAAAAGTCACAGGGTCTTATCTGCTCCGTTGTTACCTTTCTAGGCGATTGGCAGACCTTACATTTAAACAATGAATAGCCCTCTGCCTGACAGGTTGCATCTACCGATTCAACAAACTCCTCATCGTGTGGAAGCTCTCCAACAGCAAAGGTGTAATGCTGATCTGCAAAATCTGGGTTTTTTTCACTACATCTTTGGCATCTTTCGTATACCACTGCCTCACCTGCTGTAACACAGTTGGCAACTATATCGTCCTTCCACACTACCACCTCTTCGTAGGAGTGTCCTAGCGCGTTAACTCTATTAATTTTACCCTCTGCTCCACAGCACTCGCATTTTCCTACATCATATCCTGCAGCTGTGCAGCTTGGCTTTACAGTTGAGCCCTCGACTGTCTTATAACAATGTCCGTCATCCTCGCAATTATGATTTGATGCAAGTGCCACCTCATAGAAATAGTCAGCACCAGAAGCGCCTCTAAGAATGTCAACCCTTATAGCTTTTATTTTTTTATCAACACTGAAAATGTCTATGCAGTGTGCGTTATCCATTCCATATTCGCCAGATGCAAAATAGCCAGAACGAATTGGCGCCTCCTCGTAGTCGGTTTCGCCATCATAAATGAGATAAACCTCATAGCCGTTAATTACAGGATCACCGGCGCCGTTACCCTTACCCTCAACGCTGAACACGATTTGGTCAACGTCTGTTGCGTTGTCAAATTCGAAGGTTACGCTCCAAGCAGAGCTGTTAACGCTTGACAAGCATGGGTCTCCACCTTCGCCAGGATAACGACCGTCGCCCCACATACCGTCAGTCAATACGTCAGCCCCAAGTCCACCGTAGAAGCTACCATTTACTCTTATGATTGCATCTGCTGTAAGGTTGGTAAATTCTATTCTTTCCTTTTTATCACAGCCCTCTCTTAGACACGCCCTTGCTTTAGCAAGAGGAATTACAGTCCAGCCCTCTGGGTCAAGAGCGCCGTACTCTGCCCACTTGTGGCCAAGCGCCTTGTTTGCTGGAAGTGTTGAGTAAAGAGTGTCAACCTCCTCATAGCCACAGCCTAAAAGACATGTAGCCTTTTTGGTGCCCGCTACCTCACAGGTTGGGGTTGTGTATTCATAAGAAAGCTTGTGCTTGTTGTTATCACAATCATAAAGGCCTTCAAATACAGCGTAATATATTGTATCTTCAGTAAAAATAGTTGCTTCATCTAGCTTTGTTGTGCTATTATTAGTGTCCTTATACCAGCCCTTGAAGGTATAGCCCTCAAGCTTTGGTGCTGGCAAATCACCAATCGCTACGCCGGCCTCAGCCTCCATTTCCTCGTCGAAGTCATTGTCCCATTCAACGCCATTATATGCACTATAATCAAAGGTGATTTTAATCAGCTGATTCCACATAGCCTCAAGCGTGATGCTTTCTGTAACGGCAGTATCAAAGGAAAACAAGCTTCCGTTCAAATACCAGCCCTTAAATACGTATCCCGAACGGCTTGGTGCTGTAGGTGCTGTTGCCTTTTCGCCACCTTTTATCTCCTGTGAAGAAACTGCGCTTCCGCCATTGGAATTAAAGGCTACGGTTACTGGTGCCTTTTCCCATTTTGCCTTTAGTGTAATGCTTGCGTTTATCTCTGAATCAAATAGCCATTTATCATTTCCAAGATACCAGCCTCCAAAGACATAGCCGTCCTTTTGAGGTGCTATAGGCTCTGTCGCCTTTTCACCCTTCTTAACCTCCTGTGGAGAAACTGCATTTCCTCCATCGGCATCAAAGGTTACAGTATATTTTTCTGTTTGTTGAGAGGATTGGTCTCCTGAAGGGTCTTCGTCCTTTGGTGTTTCATCCTTTGGTGTTTCATCCTTTGGCGTTTCATCCTTTGGTGTTTCGTCCTTAGAGGATTCCGTTTCTGTAGTTGAGGATTCCTGCTCGCTTGAGCTTGATGTGCCTAGCTCCTCCTCGCAAGAGGAAAAGACAAAGCAAGAAAGCACCATTAAAAGGCACAGGGTCAATAAAGCTAAAAATCTTTTCATAATTTTCTCCCTTTATGGCTTAAGCCATAGGCGCGTGCCTATGGCTTTTGCTTTTATTATTTTACAAGTACATTTACTGCATGGCACTTGCCGTCTGCAAAGGCAGGAACGATGTTTCCATCAATTGCATTACCATCTACAGTAACCTCAACAGTAAAGTCCTTTGCCTTCTTTTGTGGGTTAGATACTACAACATCGTATTCAGCGCCACGGAAGGTACGATGCATTTTTGCACCATCGAATGGAAGGTGTGGCTCAATTACAAGTCCCTCATAGGTTGGTCTTGCACCAATGAGGTAGTTCTCCATTGTGTTTGTGTACCAAGCAACAGAGCCTGTAATCCAGCTGTATTCCATTTGGAACGCGCTATTCTTATGCTCTGGGCCAAAGTAGCAGTTTGAGAACATATATGGTAGGCACTTATTCTTGATTTCGGTGTTGTCGCCTACAATATAGCCTGGGGCAATTTTCTTAAATAGCTCATATGCAAGGTCTGCCTTGCCATACTTAAGTAGACCAAGAATCATCCAGATGTTTGTATGTGAATAGATTGTACCATTTTCGCAAATGCCTGGCTCCATTGAGGAGATACGACCTATTGTCGCATCAAATTCCTTGTATGATGGAGTGAGCAAGAGATAGCCAACTGGTGTTAGCATGTGCTCATCCATAGCCTTGATGATTGTATTTGCTCTTTCCTCGCTTGCAACTCCAGAGATGAGTGACCAGCATTGTGGCTCCATAAACATCTTTGCGTACTTGTTTTGCTTTGAGCCGAGAGGTGAGCCGTTATCTGTATAACAGCGTCTGTACCATTCGCCGTCCCATGCGTTGTCGTTTATAGCCTTCATAATAGCCTCACGACGCGCAAGATAGTTCTTTTCCTTTTCGGCATTTCCCATAAAGCGAGAAAGCTCCGCCATTTCCAAAAGCGCCTGTGCGTATGCGATAGAAAGCCATACGCTCTCGCCCTTACCCTCCTTACCTACACCGGTAAGAGAGTCGTTCCAGTCACCGAACTTGATAAGAAGAAGGTCGTGCTCACCCTTATTTGACTCAAGGAAATCAAGGGCTCTATCCATATGACCAAGGACGGTTGCCTCTCCCTCGTCTCTGAATGGATATACCTCGTTCAAGAAGTCGATGTCTGCGGTTTCACGAAGGTATGCTGTAAGTGTAAATTCAAGCCAAAGTGCAGAGTCGGAGTAGGCCTTTGTGTCAACAGGATTCCAGCCACGAACTGCCATACCACTTGAATATTGATTTTGAATTGCTTCTCTTAGAATTTCCTTTGTTCTATCTGTCTTAAAGGACACTACGCCAAAGCCGTGCTGAACTATATCACGATAGCCATTATAGCCCCAACGACACCATGTAGCGCCGAAGTGTGTTGCGTGCTTGCCCCAGTAGTTGATAAGACGGTCAAGGTGGTTATCCTCGGTTGTTATGTGATTTTTAGCATACATTTCCTTATAGTATGCAATCATTTCGTCGAAGTGCTTTTCTTGGCATCTTAAATATTTATCCTCAAGAGCCCTTGACTCACTCTCCTCGCTTACAACGCCGAGCATAAGTGAGATATCCTCGCTGGCGTCAGCATCAAGCTCAATATCGAATTGAAGTGAGCAGATTGTCGCGTTTGCAGAGCCGATTGAGTTCTTGCACTTGCCCTCTCGCACGCACTCTGGCGCGCCGATTGTTCCATATTCGCCAACAAATACATTCTGGCATCCATCGCTTGCTACGATTTCCTTATCAGCTGTCATAAAGGCTGTCAGGAAGTTATGTGGCTTTATAAATGGGTGCTTTGTCATATAGAAGGTATTCTTTTCCTTGTCAAAGCGAGTTGCACGATACATTGTATCGCCGTAGCTATCAAAGCCCCACTTGAAGCGGAATTGAATTTGGCTATATGTAAAGATTGAGTAGGATTTTTTCTTTCCTGTCTTGTTTTCAAAGGAAAGCTTCCACATTTCAACAGCGTCCTTGCCCTTTGGCACGAATATGCGCATTCTTGACACAAGGTCGTTTGTTTTGTTCATTATTTTGGTATAGCCCATACCCTGTACGCACTCGTACTCCTGATACTCGTGGCACACAGGCTCCCAGTTGAGAGTCCAGAAATCGCCTGTTTCGTTATCGCGAATAAATATAAGGCGATTGTAAAGGTGGTCCTTGCCGAAAACATCGTAGTCACAAATTCTACCAACGCCTGTGTAGAGCTGAATACCCTCCTTGCCATCAATTTGGTAATCAAAGCAGCCTATTCCTGTTTGATGAACATTTGCATAGCAGGAATCGTTAAAAAGAAAGTTGTCAAAGGGTCTTGGTGTTTTTGGAGATGTTATTACAAATTCATCTCCTGCTTCGTTAAAATAACCGTACTTGTATTCCATTTTGGTTTTCCTCTCAAATATTATTTTCTTTCAACCTTTTCACCGTTTATAAGCTGTTTTAGGGCGGTGGCAAGGATATTTATATGCTCTGTTGTTGTATCAAATACAACTCTTGGCTCTGGGTTCTTATCATCAAAGAACTCGCACATTGCGCCGGCTGAGTCTATTTTGTAATAGTCATAGCCAAGCTCGCTTCCGTCCTTCATTTTTACTCGAATGCTAAAGAGTAGATTTTCGCTTGTCTTAATCGCCTCTCTTTGCTCCTCGCTCATGGTGTTGAAGCAATTTGGCATCGGGTAATTTACAAGAACAGAATAGAAATTGTTGAACTGGTTTCTGTCGCTTCCAACCTCGGCATTCAGGTCGTCCTCAAATTTGTAAAGTCCACTTTCTGTGGTTACCGTCAAGAACACCTTTGTTGGATTTGTGGGGTCTGGCGAGGTTGTGAGAATAAATTTATCGCTAAAGCCCTTAAGCGCAAGCGTGTTTGAGGTGATTTTTATACTTTCAACTCCACTCTCACCCTCTTGGTCGTTTGCGTAAATGTATTTTGTAAAGCCTGCGTCAATTGAGTTTGTAGCAACCCATTTTATCGCATTTTTCTCTTCGAGAAACGAGTATGTTTCTGCAGACAATCTTATAATAAGAGAGGTTCCCTCGCTTAATACATCTGTTAAAAGATAGTAATGCTTTTCACCATTTTCGTCCTCCTTAAGCTGGCTTATAATTATACCCAGCTCAAGCGATGCGTCATCAAAGGTTTCAATATATATCGTTTTAAGCTCGTCCTCTGCACTAACTCCATACTTTTTCTTGGTTTCGTTGTCAGGATCAATTGCCATTACCTTATCTCCTGACATGTTTATAACCAAGGCGCGCAACACACTAGAAAGATATGTTGTGTCAGCTGAAACATTGTTTGCGCTAATTGGGAATTGAATTGTATGCTTTATAGAAATTGAGTCATCAAGCTCCTGCTTCGATGCCTGAACTCCTATAAACGGAAGCTCGCTTTTAGAGTTACCTATCATAATGCGCTTTACATTATAAACAGCCTCAGCTTCCGAGTATACCGAATTTATAAGTGGGCTTACATAGTCGGTCTTTTCGAGCATAAGTCCATCCTCAAGAATGCTACTCAGCTCATAAATTACATCTCTGCCCTCTACCGATACAAAGTAAGAGCTTACACTATTTAGGCTTTTGTTTCCTACGTATACCGTGTGCTCCTTTTGCTCTGCTCCATCGTAATATTTTACTGTAAAGCTAACTGTACACTCCTCTGGCGTTGTGCCATAGGTTATCTTATCCTGCTCCGTAACATCTCGAAGTGGCTGGTTTGAGGTGCACATTGCGATAAGCGTTGGCACTCTGAGGTTTACAAGCACGCTTTCGTCAAGCCTTAGATTTGGATATTCGGCAAGTCTTATTTGCCTCGTTACAGTTTCCTCATCAAGCTTGCTTATAAAGTTGAGTGTGCCATTTTTGTTTGTGACAGTTATAGAAATCAGGTCCTTTACCTCTATTTGAGGATACAGAGACAGGTTTCCAAAATAGGTGCTCTCTCCTCCTACAGGGGTGGCAAAGGGTGGCTTTTCCTCCTCTTCCTTATTTAAAAGAGGGTTTATTGCGAAAATCCACACAAATATAAGCGCCACAAGCACACACGCGAGCGAGATTGTAATAATTGTAGTCTTTTTTGCTTTTTTGGATTTCATTATCTATGCTTTCTCCTTACGATAACCACAACTCCACATACTGCAATAATTACAGGGAGAATGGTTGATATTACAATCGTTACATTTCTTGCCTGTGAGTCTGTAATTTCAAGCTCGTATTCTACAAACGGCTTGTAATCAAGGTTTACAGGTGTTTGAACGCTTGAGGTTGTTTGAATTAGTGACAAAAGCATATGTCTGTTTGCTGTGCTGAGTGACAGTGCTGTGCTTGATGCAAAGCCTCCTGTTTTCTTGACAGCCATGCTTCCTGAAGCGTCTCTTACTGGGTTTCCGGAGGGACATACAACAAGATAAGAGAAGGTTGAGCTTTCATTTGTTGTGCTCCAGCTATCAATAGAGGTTATTGTCATAAGGCTATGAACGCCTGTGCTATCACCTAGCTTCGCCGTGCTTGCAGATTCAAGAAGTGGGTAGGTGTATTTTCTAAGCGTGCCCTCTTGATATCCCTCTGTCGTCTTATAAAGCGGGTTGATTATTATCGAGCCTGCGTCACTATAATATGCGTTTGCTGATGAGTAGTTACTGTATGCTGAGAAATATTTTGCTGTTGCAAAGCTATCATCATCCTTGCTTACATTTGCAAGATAGTGAACTGCGCCACCATTAGTCATCTTGTGAGAGTCGTCAATTACTGGCGACACAGATGGGCTTATTTGAACTCCATAGTTCTTGCTTAGAGTTGAATAAAGCTCCGGAAGCTCTGCCCCAAATGGTGTAAAGCAGAACACTGCCCCACCTGCTTGCAAATAGTTGGTTATTTTAAAGAGCTCCTCCTCGGTAAAGTCAGCTGTTGGCTGATTTATTACCATCATTCTTGCATCTGTTGGAATCTCATTAAGTCTTATATCAAGAGGCTTAATTGTAAAGCCACAATCACAGAAGATTGTCATAAGCACATACGCCTCTGGCTCTATTTTTCCAGCTGCATAGGCTGAGCCTATGTTATCATAGGTAAGCTCTCCAACCTCACCGATAAAGTTAAGCTCATCATGGCCTATTGTGAAATAAACGGTTGGGGTTGTATCCCTTGACATTGCGATAAGCGCCGAGAGGAACACAAGCTCTCCATTATACGCATAAAGCGAGGAATCGTTTGCGCCCTTTTGTACAAAGAAGTAGTTTATTGGGTATGAACGGAAATCGCCCTCTGCGTATCTGCCGTTTGGTGTTTGGCGAAGAATCAAAATGTTTTCAGGACCTGCATGTGAGGTAAGTCCTGCATTTTTGTAAAATTCATAATCCTTTGTTGTATCGTGATAGGAAATTGTCACATTGTCACACTCCTGTGCGATTTCAAGAGCTGTCTTATGAATATAGCCTATCGAGCCAGATGTCGATGAAACGGCATAGTCCGTGTCGATTTGGTCCTTTGATAGTGGGAATACTATCTCAAGCTTAGCATCCTTATTTATATTATCAAGAATGTCCTTTGCGTCATCAGAGAGAGTAAACATTTGCTCATCTGTCATATCTATGTACCAGTTAAAGCTAGAGGCAAGCACGGATATAATTGTATTTAAAAGGATAACTACTGCGATTACTACTGCACAAAACGCAAGGCTAAGCGTTGAGTACTTCATCTTGCGAGAGTCTGCAAGGGTCTTTAAAAATCCATGTCTCATAATCGCACCCCCTTAATTGTACTTGCGCGACTCAAATACGCGCACAGAAAGAAACAGGAATACGCCTGTTATGGACATATAATAAATGAGTGCATCTATATCAAATACGGCATATGTGAAATTGGTATATCTGCTATAGATTGAAAGCCAACCGAGTATTGTACGAATTACGTTGTTTTCTATCATTCCATTAAATATACCTATAAGAAGGAATACTAGAAGCACGCCTATTGTGATTACTACGGCTGCGAATTGATTCTCTGTAAGAGAGGATATAAAAATTCCTATCGCAATAAAGCTCATTCCAACTAGCATTACAGCAAGAAGGTTGCCGATAATCATCGCTACATTTGGTGGCATTGAGGTTACTGCGCTTGAGGTTGTATCTGCATAGGTGAAAAGTGGTATAAAATTTATGCAGTTTATAGCAAGCATAATAAGAAGCATGCAGAAGCAGGAAAGGAACTTTCCAAGCACCATTTGCGTTGTAGAAATTGGCGCTGTCAAAAGTAATTGCTCTGTTTTAGTTCTTCTCTCCTCGCTAAAGGTTTTCATTGTAAGCACAGGAAGAATAATCATAAACACAAAAAGCATTAGCGAAAAATACATTCCTGTGTCTGAGGACTTAACAAGAAGGGTTGTAAGTCCAAGCACTATTCCTGATAGTGCAAGCGCCACGGATAGGAAAATATAGCCTGTGGAGGTGGTAAAGTATGCGCGCATCTCACGCTTGAATATCGCTATCATTTCTTACCCCCCTTGGTGTTTATAAGCTTTAAGAATATGTCCTCAAGCTCCATGCCGATTGGCTCCATTCCAAGCATCGGCCAGCCCTTATCTGCAAGAGCACGGAAAAGACTTTTTCTTATATCAATATTTTGTGCGCTCTCAATATCATAAGAGAAGGCATCTCCCTCTCTTTCACCATGAAGCTCACAGGAAACGATGCCCACAAGTGAGCGAATATGTCTCATAATTTCCTTTGATGGGCCTGCTATCTTAACACGATATCTGGTGTTTTGGTTGATTGCGTTATTAAAGCTTGCCGTTTTTTCGTCGGCAATAATTTTTCCTTGATTTATAACTATAATTCTCTCGCAAACAGCCTGCACCTCTTGCATAATGTGTGTCGAGAGGATTACTGTGTGCTTTTTGCCAAGATTACGAATAAGGCTTCTTATGTCGATAATTTGCTTTGGGTCAAGTCCAACAGTTGGCTCGTCAAGAATTATAATCTTTGGATTACCAACAAGCGCAGAGGCAATTCCCACTCTTTGCTTATATCCCTTTGAGAGATTGCGAATAAGGCGATTCTTTACATCTAAAACCTTAACAAGCTCACAAACCTCTGTAAGATGCTTTTGCTTATTAAAGTCACAGCCCTTGAGGTCGTAAACAAACGACAGATATTCCCACACTGTCATATCTATGTAAAGTGGTGGCTGCTCTGGCAAAAAGCCTATAAGCCTCTTTGCCTCAACAGGACTTTCAAATATATCATATCCATCAACGCTGACAGAGCCAGAGGTTGATGAAAGATAGCCTGTTATCATATTCATTGTAGTTGATTTTCCTGCACCATTTGGGCCAAGAAAGCCCACAATTTCACCGTCGTCAATGGTAAACGAAATATCATCAACTGCAAAATGATTTCCAAATCTTTTTACAAGATTTTTGATTTCTATCATTTCTTTTCCTTTCCTTGCTTTATATAAAAGCGTTAAAAATTCGCGCGCATTAAAACGCGCCTTATAAAAAGTATAGCATACAAACAGAACAAAATCAATAACAATATTTTCTAATTTTAAAAAATTCAGTAAAAATTCACACTTTTCAGTGGAATTTAGCGACACATATAGCGCTTTTTTCGACACAGGGTGGCGAGTTTCCATTTTTCTTGCCTGATTTGCGCGTACTCCCTTGTCTTGCGAAAATTCACATCTTAGCGAAAACGCGCTCGGAAGCAAGCAACGCCCTTGAATTACAGCAAAAGCGGTGGGAAATGTGTCGATAAACGCGCTTTTTTTGATTGCTTCTCTGCTTATACTCGACTCATCTCTCGCGCGTGCGTTAGGTGATATAATAATATAAAAGTCGCGTTATATATTGACAAAACCATTTTTTGGTGATATACTAAGTAAAATAACTTTGCCCGAAAGGGCTTTTTTATCGACTTTTTCTCTAAAGGAGGGCTCAGGCGTGAAAAGAATTCAAATTCTTCTATCAACATATAATGGCGAGGCGCACCTTCGTGAGCAGCTTGATAGCTATGTGGCGCTTGATGGCTTCGACGAGGTTAAGGTGCTTATTCGTGATGACGGCTCGGGCGATGGAACGCTCGATATTTTACAGGAATATGTCGAAAAATACGGCTTTGTGGTGATTAAGGGCGAAAACATTGGTCTAAACGCCAGCATGCATGAGCTTGTTCAGGCTTGCGACCTTGATTGTGACTACTTCGCATTTAGTGACCAGGACGATGTTTGGCTTCCCTGCAAGCTAAAAAGAGCCATTACAGCCCTTGACTCGCTTGACAATTCTGTGCCAAGGCTTTATGCCGCATGCTCTGCCCTGACAGACAATGATTTGAAGGTGAAGGGTCACACGCTTATTCCAAAAAGACCTCTTACTTTTTATAATGCAATGATACAAAATGTATGCATTGGACATACTCAGGTTATAAACCGAGAGCTTATAAAGCTTCTAAGGCTTCACTTCAGCGATGACATTTATGTTCACGACTCCTGGGCGTACACCGTTGCCACTGCCTTTGGCGAGGCTATATACGACAAGGAAAAGACAACCCTTTATCGTCAGCACGGCAACAACTCAATAGGCTACGAAACAAGCCGAATAAAAAATTTCTTTAAGCGTCTTAAGCGACTAAAAAGTGGCAAAAGCAGGCGATACTCCTATCAGCTAAGGGCGTTTTACGACCTTTATGCAGATACAATCCCACAGGAATATCGCACCGAAATGGACAGATATTTTGCAAAGCAAAAAAATTTCTTCACTCGCTTTGGATATATATGGACTACTAAAATGTACAGGCAGACACGCCTTGAGGGAGTTGTGTTCCGTCTAATGTACCTTTTTGGAAGATATAATTTAAAAAATAAGAATGAAAAAGATAAAAAGGAGCTTAACTAATGAAAGGAATAGTTCTAGCAGGTGGCAGTGGCACTCGCCTCTATCCACTAACAATGATTACCTCTAAGCAGCTTTTACCAATTTATGACAAGCCTATGATTTATTATCCCTTGTCAACACTCATGCTCGCAGGAATTAAGGATATTCTTATCATATCCACCCCTCGCGACCTTCCTAACTTCAAGAATCTTCTTGGAGACGGTAGCGATTATGGCATTTCTCTATCTTATGCAGAGCAGCCATCTCCTGATGGTCTTGCACAGGCATTCCTAATTGGCGAGGAGTTTATTGGCGATGACGCATGTGCTATGGTGCTAGGCGATAACATCTTCTACGGAAACGGCTTCTCTAAAATTCTAAAGGACGCTGTTGAAAACGCAGAGAAAAACCATAGAGCTAGCGTGTTTGGCTACTATGTTGACGACCCAGAGAGATTTGGTGTTGTTGAGTTCGATGAAAATAACAAGGTTATTTCTGTCGAGGAAAAGCCAAAGGAGCCAAAATCCAATTACGCAATAACTGGTCTGTATTTCTACGACAACAGGTGTGTTGAGTATGCTAAGCAGGTTAAGCCATCTGCACGTGGCGAGCTTGAAATTACAACTCTTAACAACATCTTCCTCGAAAAGGGCGCTCTTGATGTTAAGCTTCTTGGCCGTGGCTTTGCTTGGCTTGACACAGGAACTATGGATAGCCTTCTTGAGGCTGGCGAATTTGTTCAAATGCTCGAAAAGAGACAGAGCATTAAAATCTCAGCCATTGAAGAAATTGCTTACAAAAACGGCTGGATTACAAAGGAAAAGCTTCTCGAAAGCGCTGAAAAATACGGAAAATCCACCTATGGCGCGCATCTTAAGAAGGTTGCGGAGGGCAAGATTAAGTACTAATGAATATTCTCGTAACTGGTGCTAAGGGTCAGCTTGGCACAGAAATAAGAAAATGCTTCGAGCGTGGCTATACCGAGCTTGGTGTGCCTGAGGTTTTGAAGCTTGATAACTATGTTCGTTATATCGACATTGACGAGCTGGATATTGCCGACCTCGGTGCACTTCGTGCCGTGCTTGGCGAGGGCAAGTTTGATGCTGTTATAAACTGTGCTGCCTATACAAATGTTAACATGGCAGAGAGTGAGGGCAAGGATATTGCATTTAAGGCTAATGCAATAGGCCCAAGAAATCTTGCTATTGCTTGTGAGGAAATCGGTGCAAAGCTCGTTCATGTATCAACTGACTATGTTTTTGCAGGCGATGGGGACAAGCCATATGTTGAATACGACATTTGCGACCCTCAAAGCGTATATGGTGCTACAAAGCATCTTGGCGAGGAGTATGTAAAGCAATTCTCTACCAAGTATTTCATCGTTCGCACCTCGTGGCTGTATGGCTACTATGGCAAAAACTTTGTCAAGACAATGATGACTATCGCGCGCGAAAGAGGTGCTTGCAAGGTCGTTTCCGACCAGCGTGGCAATCCTACCAATGCGTGTGATTTAGCGCACCATCTTTTAAAGCTGGTGACTACCGAGGAATACGGCATTTATCACGGAACGGGAAATGGTGAATGCTCTTGGTTTGAATTTACTCAAAAAATTGTCGAGCTTGCAGGAATTGAGGCGACTGTTAGCCCCTGCACAAGCGACGAATTCCCTTCCCCCGTTAAGCGTCCAAGCTACTCTGCCCTTGACAACTCTATGTTTAGAAGCACAGTTGGCGACGAGTTCAGAGACTGGCAGGATGCGCTAAAATGCTTTATGGAAAACTACAAAGGTGAATAAAAAGGAGATTTAACTCATGAAAATTATCGTAACAGGCGGTGCCGGATTTATCGGTGGAAACTTTGTACACTACATGCTAAAGGCTCACCCAGATTATAAAATAATCTGCGTTGACTGCCTTACCTATGCAGGTAATCTTGAAACTCTTGCTCCAGTTATGGATAACCCTAACTTCCGCTTCTGCAAGACCGATATTACCGACAGAGAGGCTATTTATCAAATTTTTGAGGAGGAGCACCCAGATATCGTTGTAAACTTCGCGGCGGAAAGCCATGTTGACCGTTCAATTGAAAATCCAGGTGTATTCCTTAACACAAATATTATGGGTACTCAGGTTATGATGGACGCTTGTCGTAAATATGGCATCAAGCGCTACCATCAGGTTTCAACTGACGAGGTTTATGGTGACCTTCCACTTGACCGTCCTGACCTCTTCTTCACCGAGGAAACACCTATTCACACATCAAGCCCTTATTCTGCCTCAAAGGCAAGCGCTGACCTTCTCGTTCAGGCTTACCACAGAACCTTTGGCTTGCCTGTAACAATTTCTCGTTGCTCTAACAACTACGGACCTTATCACTTCCCAGAGAAGCTTATCCCTCTTATGATTGCTAACGCTCTCTTTGATAAGCCTCTTCCTGTTTATGGCGAGGGTATAAATGTTCGTGACTGGCTCTATGTTGAGGACCACTGCCGTGCTATCGACCTTATTATTCATAAGGGTAGAGTTGGCGAGGTTTACAACATCGGTGGACACAACGAAATGAGAAACATAGATATAGTTAAGATTATAATCAAGGAGCTCGGCAAGAGTGAGGACCTTATCACCTATGTTAAGGACCGTGCAGGTCATGATATGCGTTATGCTATTGACCCTACAAAAATCCATAGCGAGCTTGGCTGGCTTCCAGAAACAAAGTTTGCTGACGGTATAAAGAAAACTATTAAGTGGTATCTTGAAAATCGTGAGTGGTGGGAAAACATCATCAGTGGTGAGTACCAGGAATACTACAAAAAAATGTATTCTAATCGCGGTTAACTAACAAATTTTTAAACAAATTACATTTTTATCAAGGAATAGTTATGGGAAAGTTTAAATTTACTGAAACTGGAATCAAGGATCTATATGTAATTGAGCCAACCGTTTTCGGAGATGCGCGTGGTTACTTTATGGAGACCTTTAACGACGAATTTGCACCTTATATCTAGCATCTTGACGGAAGCCCTGCTACCTTTATTCAGGACAATGAGTCCTGCTCTAGAAGGGGCGTGCTTCGTGGCTTACACTTCCAAAAGGCCAACCCTCAGGGCAAGCTTGTTCGTGTTATCAATGGTGCTGTTTTTGATGTCGCTGTTGACCTACGCAAGGACAGCGAAACCTTTGGAAAATGGTACGGAATTGAGCTTAGTGCTGAGAACAAAAAGCAATTTTATGTGCCAGAGGGCTTTGCGCATGGCTTTTATGTAATGAGTGAGAGCGCTACCTTCGTTTATAAGTGCACCCGTCTTTACGATCCCACAAGCGAGGGCTCCCTTCTCTGGAACGACCCTGAGGTAGGCATTGAGTGGCCTATCGACGGCGAGGTTCTTCTTTCCGAAAAGGATAAAAAGGGCCTTCCTCTTAAGGATTTAGGCTTTACCTTTTAATTTTTGGAGCGATTTATGAAGAAAAAAATTTTTGTTACGGTTCTTTTGCTGTTTTTTGTCGCTTCCCTTGTCTTTTCCGTTTATTATCCGTCAAGGGACAATATTTCCAACATAAAAAACGGACTTGAAAATAAAAAATATTCTATTGATGAGCTTGAATTCCCCGGCTGGTATGGCGAGGACGGCGATTACGCCTCTATGGAGGATGCACAAATCATCATCAAGGATGTAAACACCTATGTAAGCTCAATCAAGCTATCGGGAAACTACACAGGAAAGAATAGCCATGTTCAAATATTCTACACCACCAAGCAGGGTGAGCCCTTTACTCCCGAAAAGAGCAAAATTGTGTCATGGTATTCAACAGGCTCACGAATTTACATTGATGCTGATATAGAGGCTCTCTCACTAAGAATAGACCTTACCGAGCAACGCGATGATGAGCTTTCGATAAGCAATATCGAGCTAAACGACAGAACTGCCGTTTTCTCAATCAACTCTGTCGCTAAATGGTGCGTGCTTCCAACGATTTTAGTCGGTATCGTCTTGTTTGTTGCCTTCTATTTTAGGGGTATCAAGCCATATCTTGACAAGTTCAAGCAGTATATGCCTCTTGTAACCAACCTCGTTTCAAGAGATTTGAAGGTTAAGTATAGAAGAAGCGTGCTTGGCTTCCTTTGGAGCATTTTAAATCCGCTTCTTATGGCTCTTGTTATTCATACTGTATTCTCAAGGCTCTTCCGCTTTGATATTCAGTACTTTGCAACCTATTATCTCGTAGGCTCGCTAATATTCAACTTTGTTGTTGAGTGTACCTCTAACGCGCTTGGTTCAGTTATAAGCGCATCTGCTTTGATTAAGAAGGTTTATATTCCAAAATATATATTTCCATTCCAAAAATGCGTATTTGCCCTTGTAAATATGCTTTTCGGTTGTGTTGCGGTTATTGTGGTTATGCTCATTCAGGGTGTGCCCTTCCACGCAACCATGCTTCTTTTCTTTGTGCCTATGTGCTATGCGTTTGTCTTCGCATACGGCTTCGGTCTTGTTTTGGCGGCAGCCACTGTATTCTTCCGCGATATTCAGCACCTTTATTCTGTATTTACCGCGGTTTGGATGTACCTTACCCCTATCATTTACCCAGAGGAAATGCTTCTTTCAAACGGACTTGGCATAATTATGAAGCTCAACCCAATGTACTACTATACTCATTACCTTAGAAGCGTCGTTATGTATGGTACCCTTCCATCTCTCGATGAAAACATTATGTGTATCGTATTTGCACTCGTTATGCTTATTGTAGGTAATATTGTATTTAAGAAAACTCAGGATAAGTTTATCCTGCACATTTAAGGAGGTCATATGGAAAACGATAACATAATCGAGCTAAGAAATGTTTTTATGAAATTCCGTATGGCATCTCAGCGTGTGGAAACGCTTAAGGAATTTGTTATAAGAACCTTAAAAAGACAGCTCAGCTTCGAGGATTTCGTTGCTGTCAACGACGTTTCCTTTGATGTTAAAAGGGGCGAGGTTGTTGGTCTTATTGGTCTTAATGGTAGTGGAAAAAGCACCACGCTTAAGATAATATCAGGAATTTTGAAGCCTACCAGTGGCGAGGTTGTTATAAAAGGAAAGATTTCTCCTCTTATTGAGCTTGGTGC
Organism: Clostridia bacterium; assembly: GCA_017625275.1. Lineage (GTDB taxonomy): Bacteria > Bacillota > Clostridia > Oscillospirales > CAG-272 > RGIG2000. The sequence goes on along the minus strand of JAGALI010000031.1, from coordinate 7,655 downwards.
TGGCTTTGACTTTGATCTTACCGCAAGAGAGAATGTGTTCCTAAACGGCGCTGTTCTTGGCTATTCCAAGAAGGAAATGCTTGAGAAGATGGATGAGATAATCGACTTTTCAGAGCTTCATGATTTTATGGACACACCTATTAAAAATTTCTCCTCAGGAATGGTGGCGCGTCTTGCGTTTGCAATTGCAACGCAAATCGACCCTGAAATTCTTATTGTAGATGAAATTTTGGGCGTAGGAGATTTCCTTTTCCAGCAAAAGTGTGAGCAAAGAATTAACAAAATGATGAGTGGTGGAACCACTGTTGTTATCGTTTCTCACTCTATTGAACAAATTGAGCGTCTTTGTGACCGTGTCGTATGGCTTGACCACGGCAAGGTGGTAATGATTGGCCAAACTGCTGACGTGTGCGCTCAATACAGAAACATGGCAAGCCGTTAAGTATTTTTTAAACAATTCAGGACTCGTGTCCTGTAAATTATGGAGGACTTTGAATTATGGGACTTGGTCGCTTGATAAAGCGTTCATTTCAAGAATTAAAGGCGGGTGGCCTAAGGCACACTCTTTTGAAGATGAAATTCTATCTTAGAGATACTAAGGGTGGAAGGAGAAAATCGCGCAAGGAGTCAGAATACATTTTCGGCGATGTTCTTTTTATTAATGGTTGCTTTCTACCACACCCTGCTAGATATCGTGTAACCCACCAAAGAGAGCAAATTCTCGCTGGAAACATGATATCCGAGGAGGTTCCTTACACTGAGCTTTCACTCGACTACATTAAAAGATACAGAATCTTCATTTTTTATAGATGCCCTTATACCGATATGGTTGGCAAATTTATAAAAAAAGCCAAGGAATTCAATAAAACTGTGCTTTTCGATGTCGACGACCTTGTTATAGACACAAAATACACTGACAACATTCCTTATCTTGCAACAATGAGCAAGGAGGAAAAGGAAAATTATGACGAGGGTGTTCGCAGAATGCAAAAAACTCTTTGTCTTTGTGATGGTGCAATCACAACAACAGAGGCTCTTGCTGATGAGCTTAGAAATTATGTCCCTGAGGTCTTTATAAACCGTAACACCTCCTCTGATATTATGTGTGCTTACTCTGAGCGCGCGTTGTATGAAAGGGACCTTCTTCCCTATCTTGAAAAATCTCAAATTGAGCTAAAGCCCGACATAAAGCTACAAAAAAAGCTTCTTAAAAAGCTAGCAATGGCTGACAAGTCTGAGGTTAAGGTCGGTTACTTTAGTGGTTCAATTACTCATAATGATGATATCAATCTAATCCTTCCTGTTCTTCAAAAGGCCATGGAAAGATTTAAAAATGTACATCTTTATTTTGTTGGAGAGCTTGACATTCCAAAGGAGCTTGAGCTCTACAAGGAGCGTATCCATTCTCTTCCATTTGTTAAATGGTGGGAGCTTCCAAGGCTTATAGCATCTGTGGATATTAACATCGCCCCTCTTGACAACACTATCTTCAACGCAGCAAAGAGCGAGAACAAGTGGGTAGAGGCCGCGCTTGTAAAGGTTCCAACAATTGCTTCTCGTGTTGGTGCTATGGAGAAAATGATACGCCACGGCGAAACAGGTCTTCTCTGCTCAACCGAGGACGAATGGCTTGAGGCGCTTGATGCCCTAGTTAACGATGCTAAATACAGAAAAAGGCTTGCCGAATCTGCATACAAATTCGTTCATACGTATTGTACAACCATAAAGACAGGAACTCCTCTTTGTGAATATCTTAAATCAAAAATGTCCAAAAACATTGCCTTTGTTCTCCCTTCTACAAAGCTTAGTGGTGGCGTTCTTGTTGTTCTCAAGCATTGTGTTATGCTCAAAAAAGCTGGCTATGATGTGCTTATAATCAATGACAATGTTGGAAATGATAATATAACTAAGGATGGAGAGGAGATAAATGTTCTCTCTACTCGCACGGACTTTTTCCATGGTAGCATAGACCTTGCTGTCGGTACGCTTTGGGCGACTATGGACTGGGTAACCTCCTACAAAAACATTGCCGAGCGAGCATATCTTGTTCAAGGATATGAAACAGACTTTTCTCCATATGGTAATTTCTTTAGAATAAGAGCAAACCAAACCTACAATCTTAATGGCGTTAAGTATATAACCATTTCAAAATGGTGTCAAGGCTGGCTAAAGGAGCTTTATTGCAAGGACGCTAAATATATCCCTGACGGTCTTGAAAGAGATATGTTCCCTGTAAAGGAGCGTGACCTTAGCAGTGGCAAGATAAGAATCCTTATTGAGGGCAACTGTGATGACGCAATAAAGAATGTTGACGAAAGCTTTAAGATTGTTTCTATGCTAGACCCTGAAAAATATGAGGTTTATTTCCTATCATATCAAGGAACTCCTAAAAAATGGTATAGGGTGGATAAATTCCTTCACAGAGTACCATATGAGCGTGTTTCCGAGATTTATCACAGCTGTGATATACTTTTAAAGAGTAGTATTCTCGAAAGCTTTTCTTACCCACCACTTGAAATGATGGCAACGGGTGGATATGTTGTCGTTCGTCCAAATGATGGAAATGTGGAATATCTTCGCGATGGCGAAAACTGTCTTTTCTATAACGGCGATGACCTTAGCACTGCTGTAAATGCTATTGAAAGAATTGCAAACGATGCCGAGCTCAGAAAAACACTTTTTGAAAACGGTCTAAGGACAGCAGATTCAAGAGAATGGGAGAATTTCCGCGAGGACATTATCAACGCATATATAAAAAATGATAAATAAGAGGTTTTAAATGACTGTTAAGGACATTTCGGCTCGCGCAAAGGCTGGATTTTTATCCTTCAAGGGTAAATACTTCTCTGCCGAGCCATATACAGAAGATGAGGACCTATCAAAAAGGCTTGTAAAATGCTTTGTTGTGCTCGCCCTTGTGCTTGGTATTTTAATCGTGCTTATAAGCCCACCATTTACCATGCCAGACGAAAACGCACATTATATAAACATTTGCAGAATAATTGATGGTGATTTGTTCCCAAGGGTAGAGGATAATATGGTCGGCTCCTGGATAACCGTCGACCAAAACGGCTATCTCGGTGCGTTTTACGGCAAATATGATGGCGTAAATGGTCAAAAATTCAGCTTTTGGGAGCTTTACTTCCAAGAGTATCTAAGTTTTGAGAACGACCAGAGCGTGTTCTATGCAACAAGGCTTTCGACAATCAATCCGCTCGCTTATATTATTCCATCAATAGGTGGTGGACTTGTTCAAAATGTATTTGGAATAAACAACCCATCGACAATTGTTATGGGTGCTAAGCTTGCCTCGCTTGCCTTTTATGTAGTGCTTATTGCGATTGCGATTAAAACAACTCCTGTGCTTAAGCGCACAATGCTTCTCGTGGCGCTTATGCCTATGTCAATTTATCAGGGCGCGTCTATTTCCTATGATGCAATTCTTATCCCCTCGGCAATTTTGCTTTTTGCCCTTGCGATGAAGCTGTTCTTCTCGCCCGAGGATTATGTAATCTCCATAAAGGATATTGTTTGCGTTTGCATTACCTGTGCATTTCTATTTACAACAAAAATCGCCTATGCTCCTCTTATCATCTTCTTCCTTGCTATAAGCATCAAGAAATTTGGAGGGCTTAAGCGCTTCTTTATCTGTATCGGCGCTCTTGCTGGTGTTGGAGTAGTTTTCTATCTTGCTCCAACTATTATTTGTAGCGTAATCAGCAACGGAACTGCAAACACACAGTTCGCTGTTCTTGACGAGCAAAAGGCGTTCTTTATGTCTAACCTCGGAATTATATTCCCTGTGTTCAAGAATACAATTATAAACAGTGCTGGCTTCTGGACCACAAGCTTCTTTGGTGTTCTTGGAAATCTTGACACACCATTCCCTATGATATTTGTCATAGCTTATTACTTTGTTTTGTATACAACAGCCCTTACCGAGCTTTCAACGATAAAGGGCTTTAACTGGAAGGCGCGCCTTCTTTCTGTCGCAGGACCTATAATTTTCTTTGTAGGAACTATTATTTCCATGTATCTTGCATGGACTCCGCTTGTTGCCGAGGTGGGTGGTAACTACTCAACAGGAACACAGGGTAGATATTTTATACCTGTTGTGCTTTTCTGTATGATGCTTGTTGCAAATCCTCTTCTCTGTCGCTTCAAGCACATAAACAAGGTTTTACAGGTGGAAACTAATGTAGTTTGCTTTGTAACGCTTTTATATTCAATACTTTGTGCTCTTATCCTTGTTCTTAGATTTTGGGTATAACTAATTATGGATCAAGTAAATAACAAAACCGTTTCAAGAAATATTATATGGAATACTGCCGGCTCGCTTTTTTATCTTGTATGTCAATGGCTTCTAAGCGTCGTTGTTGTTCGCTTTTCAGATGATTATGTAAATGCTGGTGTATTCTCCGTTGCCACATCTGTGTCGGCAATTTTTGCAATAATTGCTCTCTTTAATGTTAGAAACTTTCAGGTTTCCGACTCCGAGGAGCTATACTCAGACGGAGATTATGCTTTTCATAGGCTTATTACCTGTGGGCTTACCTATCTTGCGTGTGTTGTATTTGTTTTAATCAGTGGCTACAGCCTTTACTCGTCCTTGAGTATAATATCGTATATGCTAATTAAAACAGCTGAGGCTTTTGCCGATGTTCTTCACGGCTCTGCCCAAAAGAAATGGAGACTCGATATTGCAGGTAAATCCTTCATTATTCGTGGTGCTTTACTAATTTGCTCCTTTTCTTTGGTTATGTATCTCACAAAGAATTTGCCTCTTGCAATTTTTGCGTCGGGCGCTTCGGTTCTTATTGCCTTGTTCTTTTACGATTATCTAATAATAAATAGGTTAGTTAAAATAAAAATCGTGCCAAACAAGCAAAAAATGCTTTCTCTTACTAAAATTTGCTTGCCTATGGTAGGCTACGGAATATGTATAAACTCTATAATGCCTCTTTCAAGATGCGTGCTGGAGCTTTTTCATGGTGAAGAGATGCTTGGCTATTACGCCTCTGTTACAACAGTAGCTATTCTTGTTCAAGCGGTTATGAATTTGGTTTCAACACCTCTTATCGGCGTGTTTGATAACGCTTATCGAACCGACAACAGACGCGCAATGATTGCTCTGCTTGCAAAGCTACTTGTACTCCTGCTAGCAATTGTTGGAGTTGCCTTTGGAGCTATTGCACTGCTTGGCGAGTTTGCTATGAGCTTGGTTTTTGGGGAGGAAATTATCCCTTATGTGTATCTTCTTTATCCAACTGTTATTGCTAGCTGTCTTATAGCCCTTGTTTGGATTTTGGGCATGCTTTTTGTAATTATGAGAATGTCTATATTCTTGTTTATAGGTGCACTTGCAGGTCTTATTCTTTGTGCCGTGCTTGACTTTGCACTAATCCCAAGCATGTGCTATGATGGAACGAACATTGCAATGATTGCTTCTCTTGCGCTTGTGGCTTTGATTTATTTTGTTAGATTTTTAATTTATCTAAATATGCCTAATAAACACAATGGGGTGGTATCTCAATGAAAAAAGTAATTACCTACGGAACCTTTGATTTGCTCCATTACGGACATATCAATCTTTTAAAAAGAGCGAGGGCTCTTGGTGACTATCTTATAGTTGCCCTCTCTACTGACGAATTTAACTGGAACGAAAAGCAAAAAAGGTGCTATTTCTCCTACGAAAAAAGAAAGCTTATGCTTGAGGCGATAAGGTATGTTGACCTTGTAATTCCCGAAAATGGCTGGGAGCAAAAGCGCACTGATGTTCACAAATACAATGTCGACACCTTCGTTATGGGCGACGACTGGGTGGGAAAGTTTGATTTTTTAAAGGACGAGGGCGTAGAGGTGGTTTACCTTCCACGCACTCCAGACATCTCAACCTCACAAATCAAAAGGGATTTGGATAAAAAGGATTAAATGCTATGAAAAATAACGTTTTAAAAATCGGTCAGGGCAAGATTAACGAAATTGCAAGCACTCTTCTCGAAAATAACATCTCTGGCAAAATTCTCTATATCACAGACCCTGTAGTTGACAGGCTTTACAGCCACATCGTAAGACCTCAGCTTGAGGAGGTTGGCAAGATGGTAAAGGCTGAAACCGTAGAGTCGAATACCATAGCTTATGCTATGTCTGTTGCTGAGCGCGTTATTGCCACTGATATCAACTGTATTGTTGGTATGGGCGGTGGAAAGGTGCTTGATGTCTGCAAATATGCTGCATATATTTCAAAGGTGCCTTACCTATCTATTCCTACAACTCTTGCAAATGACGGAGTTGTATCTCCTATAGCAGTTTTAAAAAGACACGACAACAAGCCAAAGAGCCTTGGCTGTGCTATGCCAACTATGCTTATTCTTGACACTCAGCTTGTGATGACCTGTCCACCACAGTTTGTAAAGGCTGGCATCGGAGATATTATTTCAAATTATACGGCTCTAAAGGACTGGGATTACGCTGTGGCAAACGGCAAGGATACGATGAACGGCTATGCTTATCTCATGTCTAAAACAGCGCTCGATGCGCTTATAAAAACGCAATACTCCTCCATTTGTCCTGAATTTATTGATGTTTTGGCTAACTCGCTGGTGCTTTCAGGACTTGCTATGGATTTTGCTGGAAGCTCACGACCTGTAAGTGGCTCAGAGCATCTATTCAGCCACGCGCTTGATTACTATTGCGAAAAGCAAAACCTACATGGCTTTAATGTTGCACTTGGCACAATATCTGTACTTATGCTTCTTGGTGAGGATTATTCAAGACTTTTGGCATATCTTAAGAAATTCGAGGTTGATATTAATCCTAAGCATATGGGTATTGACAAGGAAACCTTTGTTCTATGTATGCAAAAGGCAACCTCTATGAGAAAAAATAGATATACTCATCTTTGCACCCTTGATTTGAGCAAGGAAAAGCTTGAAAATGTTTATGATAAGCTTGTAAATGAGCTATAAATATATCTATCGAAAGGATTTCAATATGAAAAAGGTTTTAATTATTATCCCTGCTTACAATGAGCAAGAAAATATTGAAAGGGTTGTTGATAACCTTATTAACAACTATCCTCAATATGATTATCTCGTTGTAAACGACTGCTCTAAGGATTCGACAGAGGCAATCCTTAAGGCGCGTGGCTACAACTACATTTCTCTACCTGCCAATCTAGGTATAGGTGGCGCTGTTCAAAGTGGATATATTTATGCCACACAAAACAATTATGATATTGCTATTCAAATTGATGGCGATGGTCAGCACGACCCTGCTTATATCGAAAAGCTTATTGAGCCTATTGTAAATGGCGAGGCTGATATGACAATCGGCTCAAGATTTATAGAAAAAAAGGGCTTTCAAACCTCATTTCTCCGTCGCTTGGGCATAAATCTTATAAGATTTGTTATTAAGCTATGCTGTGGTGTTAAGGCTACTGATACAACTAGTGGCTTCCGTGCTTCATCAAAGGAGCTTACAGCACATTTTGCAAGAGAATACGCCTTCGACTATCCAGAGCCAGAGGCTATCGTTTATGCCTCTCTAAACGGCTACAGGGTCAAGGATGTCGCTGTTGAAATGAAGGAAAGAGAGGGTGGGAAATCCTCTATCAATGCTTTCCGCTCAATTTATTACATGGTTAAGGTGCCTGT
>JAGALI010000003.1 GCA_017625275.1 Clostridia bacterium | reverse complement strand
CCTAATGCTCTCCCTGCAACTATAACTGGATAGCAAGCATAACCACCCGTTCCAACAATCAAATCTGGCTTAAAATCTTTAATTATTGCCTTTGAGTCTCTAATAGCGTTCAATGTTAAGAAAACAGCCTTAAAATTTGATAACGAAAGGGCTCGTTTCAAGCCCATGACATTAATTACATATTTCTTATAGGGAACTAGCTTATTTTCTATACCATCCTTGGTTACAACATATGCAATTTCGGACGACATTGAATTTCTAACAATAGTTTGAGCAATTGCAAGTGCAGGATTTACATGCCCTGCAGTTCCTCCACCACACAATAATACCCTCATTTTCTACCCTCTTTTCAATCTTGAATTTCGTGATACCGATAAAAGTATTCCCATTTCTGCAAGCAATATTACCAAAGAGCTTCCACCATATGAAAAAAATGGTAAAGAAATACCTGTATTTGGTATCAAGTCTGTAACCACTAGCATATTTAAAAAGGATTGTATCGCTATTTGACTCGTAATTCCAAACGCAAGCAACGATGAAAACAAATCATCAGATTTAAGTCCGATATTATATCCTCTCCATATTAGCAAAAGAAATAGAACTATAAGTAAAATAGCACCTAAAAACCCAAGCTCCTCACACCAAATCGTGAATATAAAATCATTCTGTGGCTCCGATACATAACTGTATTTTTGTCTGCTTTCAAACAAGCCAAGTCCAAAAAAACCACCTGATCCGATTGCATATAGCCCTTGGGTCGTCTGCCATTTATCACTCAAAACATCGGCATTAGGGTTTAAAAAGGATTCTATTCTTTTCATAGCATAACTGTTTGTAAGTAAAAAAACAATTCCGCCCAATAATCCTATCAATCCATATATTAAGGACATTTTTTTAACATTTACGCCACCAATAAAAATTATGCTTATACCTATTAACGCGATTATTATTGTTCCTGACAAATGCTTTTCTAGCAATACAAGACCACAAGCACCAAAAAGCAACAAGCCTGGAAGAACTATTTCTGTCAATATTCCTTGCTTTCCATTGCTTTGCCTATCTATATACCACGCTAAAATCAAAATTATACCAAGCTTCATAAGCTCTGATGGCTGAAAAGACAATGGTGTTCCTGGAATTCCAAGCCATCTTTTAGCAACGCCCTCAGAAAATCCACCAAAAAGCACTATTACAAGTAACAAAGCACAAATTGTGTAAAATATTGGTGATATTTTCTTATAAAGCTCTACTGGAAGCTTACTCAAAAATACCATAACCAAGATTCCGATTGCCAAAAATACAAGCTGTCTTTTTATGTAATACGCCCCATCTCCATAATGAATAGAGGCATATGGATAACTGGCGCTAGAAATCATCAATGTACCAAGCCCTAGCAATATTAAAATTAGATAAAGTAATACTCTATCCACTTTTCTACCTTCGCTTGAGGGCACTTTTAGAATTTCCTCTTTCGCTTCACAAGTAGTTGCAAAGAGTATTTTTCTCATAAATTTCCCACTCCCCAAAAAGCTAACATACCAAAAATAACACTTACAAAAGTAAATAAAAGAACTATTTTCACTTCACTTAATCCACATTTTTCAAAATGGTGATGAAGTGGCGCCATTTTAAAAAGCCTTTTTCCTTTACTAATTTTAAACCAAAGAACCTGTAAAATTACTGACCCTGCTTCACACACAAATACAAAGCCATAAACTAAAACAAGCAAGATGTTGTCAATTAAAAACGACATTGAAACAACCAATCCACCTAAAAACAAAGAGCCAGTATCACCCATAAAGACCTTAGCAGGATAAAAATTGTATGTTAAAAACCCTAGCATTCCACCTATTAATGCGGCACTGAAAAAAGCAATTGTATAATCCTTTACAATTAAAAAATTAATTACGGCAAAAAATATTCCTGTGGTTGCTACAATTGACGCTGCAAGACCATCTATACCATCAGTAAGGTTAACGCTATTTACAACCCCACAAAGAATTAAAAAAGCTAGGATATAGTATATAAAACTGAGCTCAACTGAAACATCAACAAATGGCAAATATATACGTGTATTAATCCCAACGGTAAAATGCAAAGATACTAAAAACAATATCGCACAAATTGCCTGTAAAAGAAATTTAGACAGTGGTGTTAGGCCTTCATTTTTAGCTTTTCTGAGCTTTGCAAAATCGTCAATAATACCAATCATTGCGTTCAATAACGAATATACTATTATATTTAAAGAGCAAAGAAGCTGGGTAATATCTAATTTTTCCTTAGCTAAGATTAAAAACATCAAAAATACAATTATTATAGCAAAAATAAACGATAATCCACCCATTGTAGGGGTTCCTTCTTTATTTTTATGCCATCTAGGACCAATTTCTAAAATTTTTTGTCCCATTTTTCTTGACGCCAAAAATGGTATCAATATTTTTAGAGAAATAATTGTAATAGATAGTGTCGCTAATAAAACCACAGCAAATATTGCTTCAATTTTCATTTTTCTGCTTCAATCCTTCAATGATTTTTTCAAATGATAACCTTCTACTAGCTTTAATTAAAGCTATATGATTTTCATTAACATTTTCCTTCAAATAATCTATTATTTTTTCATATGAATCAAAATGGATTCCGCCACCCAGACCCTCACAGATTTTCTGCGAAAGGCAACCAAAAGTCACAAGATTTTCAACATTATTTTTTCGTAAAAAGGCGCCTATTTCAAGATGATATTTTTCTGAAAAATCACCATTTTCAAGCATATCACCTAGAACAACAAACGGAATCTTATTTTTCTTCTTACAAAGTCCTAAAAGCCCTATAATAGAAGCCTTTACACTCTCTAATGATGCATTATACGAATCATTTATAAGCTCGAAATTTCTTATTTTTTGAATAGAGCCTCTATTTTTATAATTTTTAAATTCAAAAATTCCGTCAATAATTTTTTCAGCAGGTACATTGCATACCCTTCCTAGCTCATATGCGAACAAAGCATTTTGTATATCATGAGGGTAAAAAGAATGTATGAATGCGTTATATTCTTTATTCAAATTATTATCTATTATGTTAAAACTTATTCCTTCATTTTCTATATTAAACCAATCCGAATAAACGCCTTTTTGCTCACCTATAAAGCTTACCTTTAAATTTTTATAATCTATACCTTTAAATCGTTTCTCAGACGGAACAATTGCATGTTTTTTTGTATGCTTTAAAATCTCTGCTTTTGCCTTTAAAATATTTTCCTCACTTCCAAGCCTTTCTATATGTGCAGTTCCTGCGTTTGAAATAATAGATATTTCAGGTGTGGAGATTCTTGCCAAAAGCTCAATTTCCCCAAGGCCTCTCATACCCATTTCTACAACACAAAAATCCTCATCTTTAATACCTAGTAAGGTTAAAGAAACGCCTATTTCGTTATTATAATTTTCGTATGTTGCAGATACACTATATTTTTTTGATAAAACTGCGCTAGCGAGCTCCTTTATTGTAGTTTTCCCCACGCTTCCAGTAACTCCGATGATTTTTGTATTTCCAATATTATATTTTGCAAGCTTATATAGCGCCTCTTTTGTATCTCGGACATATATTTTAGTATATATAGTTGGCTCTCTTTTGCTCGAAACCACTATTTTTGCACCATTTTTTACTGCCTCAAGAACAAAATTTTCGCCATCAAATTTTTCTCCTTTTATTGCAAAAAAGCAATGTCCTAGAACGCTTTTTTCTTTAGAATTTAAGGATATTTGTTCTATGCTACAATCATCACCTATAAGCTCCCCATTAACTATTTCAGCAATTCCTTTCGCACTATATATCTTCCCTTTTATCACCAAACAATGCCCTTTTTACAACTACCCTTTCATCAAAATAATGCTTTCCACCTTTATCAATTTCATAATTTTCATGTCCTTTTCCAAGTAAAACTAAAATATCATCAGGCTTCATTTGAGAAACGGCAAAAAATATTGCTTCTTCCCTTTTAGGAACTACAATATAATTTCTTTCTGGAGCTATGCCTTTTAATATATCTCTTATAATCTCATTTGGATTCTCACATCTTGGATTATCATTGGTTATAACGCATAAATCAGCTATTTCTGAGCATATTTTTCCTATGATTGGTCTTTTTCCTTTGTCTCTATCTCCACCACAACCAAAAAGCGCAATTAAGCGTCCTGTAGGTCTTAGCTTTTTTAATGCCAAAAGTACATTTTCTGTTGCGCACGGAGTATGTGCATAATCAATATATATATTTTTTTCTATTCTTTCCATTCTACCTTTTATCAAATTGGTTTCTAAAATCCCTAGCTTTATACTTTCTATATCTAT
>JAGALI010000030.1 GCA_017625275.1 Clostridia bacterium | reverse complement strand
ATTCTTAATCGTGTTCCTACAAAGTCTTCATCTTACTACAGCAGATACTACAGAAAATATTATGGCAAATATACTAAAAGCAGTGGATATGGCAAATATATTAACACCTATGGTAATGTAGAAGACGAATATTCCTTCAAAAAGAAAAAGAAGAAATAATTTTCACATAATAACAAATCCCTGTGCACTCACAGGGATTTGATTTTAAGGATGAATTTATGATTAATTTTAAAGAAAAGGCGCGCACCTTTTTTGATAGTTATTTATATCCTATTTGCATAGCAATAGTAGTATTCACATGTCACACCTTCTCACTTGAGCATCTCGGTGTTCTTCTACTATTTTGCTCAATGCTTGTAGGCTTGATTTTGTGCACGGATATTCGAGTGGCTATCGCTCCTCTTTTCCTTATAACATTTACTGTTTCGTACAAATCATTTTTAGCTGGCAACATTGGGTCTGTATCTTTTTTAGTAGTAGCAATTTTAGCCCTTATAATGCTTTTTGTAGGAGTGACATTTAATATTATTCACAACAAAAAAGCTCATTTTATCAAAAGCGCATACAAATCAAAGCTTTTTTGGGGAATTGTCGTGCTTTGTGGTGGATTTTTACTAAATGGTTTCTTTAATTTCAGGGACTACAAGGCTATAAATTTGACATTTGCTCTCTTGCTTATATTCTTTTTCGCAATTGCATTTTTCGTTTTTTATATCGGACTTGACGAGCGTGAGGGCAATGTCGAGTATTTGATTTTCGTTTTATATGTGACATCAATTTTATTAATTGCCGAAATGATTGTGCTATATATAAGAGACGCAATTTTTATTAATGGCGAAATTATAAAAGAATCCTTGATTCTTGGCTGGGGTGTTTGGAATAATGTAGGTGGACTTTTAACAATGCTTATTCCTATTCATTTCTATTATGCATCAACCAAAAAACGTGGATATGTTTTTTATGGAACAGCCATTTTAACTTATGTAACAATTTTATTTACCTTAAGTCGCTCTTCTCTTTTGTTTGCAACTATTATTTTTGCCATATGTGTTATTATTACTTGTATAAAAGGTGTAAACACTAAAATCAACCGAATCATAACGGTAGGCTTAGCAGTTGTTGCAATTATTGGTATTATTGCTCTTTGGGATAAGCTATCAACTACTCTTTCAAGCTATTTAAACCAAGGCTTCAATGATAACGGGCGCTTTGAGCTATATAAGCATGGAGTTGATAATTTTCTTTCTCACCCAATATTTGGTGGAGGCTTTGGCAGCTGTTTAGAGGATAATTTTGGTCACGGAATAGAGCCTAACAGGTATCACAACACCATAATCGAAATGCTTGCAGCCTGTGGCATTATAGGCTTTGGCGCTTATGTATTTCATAGATATCAAACCGTCAAGCTTTTTATTCAAGCTAAAAAGGACGAATCAACAATATTTCTGGCGCTAACCATTTTGGCACTTCTTTTAACCAGCCTTCTTGATAATCATTTCTTTAATTTATATACAACCATGTATTATTCAGTTATTCTTTGTGTAATTGAAAAATATCAATCTACAAATAAATAAAAAGCAAAAATGCTTATGGATTTTAGCCCATAAGCATTTTTTGTTTTATTCAACTGTCACTTTTTCACTTGATTTTGCTGTAAATACGCCATTATTGTATGCAAAGAAGACAGGAGCGCCCTCGTAAGTACCTGCAGAAATAGTGTATTCGCCTGCTGTAATATCGCCAGAAATAGCAACAACAGAAAGCTTTTCAGCATAGCTCTTTGGAATCATAAGAGTTGCCTCAAAGGCCCCACCCTTAATGTTTATGCAGTTTCCGTATACATAATCAGCTGGGTTTTCAAGAGTCTTAGCAAGCACCTTGATAGTGCTGCTTGTAGGAGTCTTTGGAGTTTTTGTTGTAGAAAGACAAATTACTGTTCCACCATTTACAACAAATGCGCCGTCTTTTACAATATCAACCTTGTCAAAGAGATAAACGGTTCCACTGTTTACTGTTGCCTCAATAGCATCAATTGCGTCTGTAATTGCAAGAACAGCAAGCTTTGCATCGGAAATAATTACATAGTTTGCATTTAAACCCTTATCAGCACGATAAATGCTAACCTGTGTAGCTGCGCCCTCGATTGTGATGGTGTCAAGCTTAGGTGCTGGCTCAGCCTCTTCATTTTCTTTCTTTGTTGCAGGTGTGCTTTCAGCCTTGATAGCACTTTCAGATGAATCTAGCACTAGTGTGCCACCCTTTATAGTGATTTTGTTTGGATTTGTCTCATTTTCAGCCTTTTGCTCATCTGTAAGATCTTTCTTTGCATCAGTTACCGAAATTGCCTCTTCAACTGAATCAATAGCGATAGTACCACCAGAAATGGTTATAGAATCCTTTGCGTCAAGACCCTTTGCGCTTTCCTTTACTGAATAAAGGACACTATTTGGATAAAGTGAGGTATCAACCTTATGATATACCTTATTTTCGTCGCGAATATATTCGCCATTGTCCATATCCTCTGAGAAATCAGGGTTTGTCACAATATAAAGAACGCCTGTTGTATCAACCTCGATATCCTTTGCCTTAACACCATCTTTTTTGGTTATAATCTTGATGTTAGTAAGTCCAGCTATAGATACAAGATTGTCTGATTTAATTCCAGAATCCTTAGAATTGATTTTCAAAACAGCGTTTTCTTCACCAGCAAATGCAACCTTATCAGATGCGTTGATGCCATCTGCACTGGATTCAATCTCAAAGCCACCACCGTTTATTACGATGCTGCCATACGCATCAATAGCGTTACGACTAGACTTTAGATTAAATTTACCGCCATTAATTTCGATAGTGCCTTTTACGTTTGTATCGCTTTCAACCTCTAAATCGCCTGCTTTAATAGCAGATCTTGATGCATCGATTTTGAAATCACCAGAATTAATTGTAAGACCACCAACAGCACCTTCTGCTGTATCGGTTTCTCTTAATTCGCCTGCGGCATAAATTCCATTGTAATTAGCCTTAAGGTCAAACACACCGCCATTAATAGTAATGGACTTTGTGCAATAGATAGCGTTTTTGAATTTCGTCTCTACCTTGAGCTCTCCCTCGCCCTCAATGGTGAGATTACCTGTCTTAACATATACTGCACCCTTTTGGCTGTTTGTTTGTGGGTCGATAACTCTGTTATCGAAAAGTATATTTCTCTTGTCTTTCAAAAGAATGATGCGAAGATTACAGCCCTTTGAATAAATGGGTGGAAGGGATTCTGTATTAGGGGTTTGAATTTGAACTCCGTCCAAAACAAGCACAACCTCGCTTAGAGGAGTTGTCTTTGCAATATCGATTTCAATACCCTTTGTGGTTGATTCTCCTGTAACAAGATATACACCAGGATTTTTAATAAGCAATCCACCTGTTGCATCCACAGGGGTTGCGTCAGGATAAGATTCTGCCTTATCTGTATTTCCGAAGCTTGACAAATCAAATGTGTTTGGATTGAAGCTTTGGCTAACATCAACATTATAATCTATTTTTGTGATTGATGCAGAATTTTCGTCCTTATTGTTGTCTGGCTCCTTAGTTGTGTCATCGGGAGCAGATGAGCTGGTTGGTTCCTCAGAGCTACTAGTTGGAGTAGAGCTTGATGTCTCCTCCTCATCATTACAAGCAACAAAAGCTGATGTAAGCATTAATAGCGCAAGGATAAGTGCAAGTAATTTTTTCAACTTACTTTACCTCCTAAATTTTTCTATATTATATTTTATCATAAAAACGCACAATAGTCAATAGTTTTATTCGCGTATTTTTATGCATAATTGCTTAATTATGGTGGATTTTATACGCATAGAAGCTTTTTTGACTTTTTCTAGTGAAATGCAAGGTATTTTGTTGATTTTTGTAGAATAAATGTTCATATGTTCATATTATAACTTTAATTTTGGATATTTTGAGAAAAATTTCACACTTTAAATGTGTGTTTTGACGATATAAAATCAAATTATCTATTATGCCTTAAGAAATGAGTTTTATTTATATTGACAAAATGAATGCAATATGTTAGAATTATATAAGTTTAATGAAAGGAGCTATATTATGAAAATTTCTCTTATTGTGCCCTGCTACAATGAAGAAAAGGCATTGCCCTTGTTTTTCGAGGAAATCAAAAGGGTTTCCAGCGAGATGAGCGAGTATGAATTTGAGATGCTTTTTATTGACGATGGCTCCAAGGACAATACTCTTGCAGTTATTCAAGGTTTCGCAAAGGAAGACGAAAGAGTAAAATATATCGCGTTTTCCAGAAATTTTGGCAAAGAGGCTGCAATGTATGCTGGCTTTTGCAATTCAACTGGCGATTATACTGCCGTTATAGATGCTGATATGCAGGACCCACCTTCTCTTTTACCAGAAATGGTTAAAATCCTTGAAGAGGGCGAATACGACAGCGTTGCTACCAGGCGAAAAACTCGCAAGGGGGAGCCAAAGATTCGCTCCTTATTTGCAAAAATGTTTTATAAGCTGATGAATAAATTTTCTGACGCTAATATTGTTGATGGCGCACGCGATTTTAGACTTATGAAGCGCGAAATGGTTGAGGCTATTGTAAATATGTGTGAAACCAATCGCTTTTCAAAGGGCATTTTTGCTTGGGTTGGCTTCAAAACCTACTGGCTCTCTTATGATAATGTTGAAAGAGTTGCTGGAAAGACCAAATGGAGTTTCTGGAAGCTTTTCAAGTATTCCATTGATGGAATTACTAATTTTTCATCTACTCCACTTAAGATTGCATCTGTTACTGGCATTTTCTTCACATTTTTAGCTTTAATTATGCTCGTTTTTGTATTTGTTAGGGCTTTGTTGTTCCAAGATCCTGTGCAGGGCTGGCCATCGCTGGTTTGTATAATCTTATTCATCGGTGGAATTCAGCTGTTTTGTATCGGTATTATCGGACAATATCTTTCTAAAATGTATATAGAAACAAAAAAAAGACCACATTATATAGTCGCAAAAACTAACAAGGATGATATAGTAAAGAAATGAAAAAGCAATTACCTCACGAGGGACATAGAGAAAGATTAAAAGCAAGATTTATCGAAAATGGTCTCCATGGCTTTGAGGAGCATAACATTTTGGAGCTTCTTTTGTTCTACTCTATTCCTAGGCAGGATACAAACGAAATCGCCCACGCCTTGATTGACCGTTTCGGCTCGCTCAAGGGTGTGTTAGATGCTGATTTTTCAGAGCTATGCACTGTTAAGGGAATAAAAGAAAATTCTGCTACGCTTTTAAAGCTAATACCTCAAATTTCAAAAGCTTATGCTGTTGCAACTGACGAAAATGAGGATTTAATTTTTGAAAGTGCTGACAAGGCTGGTTATTATTTAACAAATCAGTTTATTGGTGAAACTGCAGAGGTTGTTTACGTGATGCTTCTTGATAATAGCTTTAGACTAATAAAAACAGTTAGGCTTTTCGAGGGCAATGTAAATTCTACAGCAATTGACAGACGAAAAATCGCTGAAATTGCAATTAAAAACAACGCATCTTCAATTATAATAGCGCACAATCATCCAAACGGAATTGCCTGCCCCTCAACCGATGATATACAAACAACATCTGGCTTGCTTTCTGTTTTTTCCAGCATTGGAATACATGTTTTAGAGCATTTTGTAGTGGCTGGCAAAAGCTTTGTTCCTATTATAAAGGAAGCTCAGCTTTCAAGGAGACCCAACTCTCCAAAATTAAAATACATATAATTAACGCGACCATGTGTCGCGTATACGCCTCCATAGTTAAATGGATATAATAAACCCCTCCTAAGGGTTAGTTATGGGTTCGATTCCCGTTGGGGGTGCCAAAAAGACCTAAGCCGATTTTTTTCGGCTTAGGTCTTTTTGTATCCTCGCAAATCGACCCATCTTCAAATCTTTGATTTGGATTGGGTTCGCATTTTTGAACAAGACCGTTCTCTGCTTGCAAGGAAAAGGTCGGTCAAAAATAGCTCCGTTAGGAGCCTTCCCGTATTGTTGCGTGGTGTCTTTGATTTGAATTGGGTTCGCATTTTCGGCTAAATCCGAGGGGAGCTTGCTCACATAAGGCTAGACGAAAATAGCTCGCATAGCGAGCCTTCCCGTATTGTTGCGTGGTGCCTTTGATTTGAATTGGGTGCGTGGTTCAAGCTCTGCCCTTTCGTGTCGAAAGTTTATAGGCAGAGTTTCTTCCCAGCGTGGTGCTAAAGCAAAAGTCCACCCTTTAGGGTGGGCTTTTTTATATTGGTTGCTTTTTATCACTATCAATATTTGCTATCATAAGCTTCAAGCGATTTTCTTGGTTTACGCTGGTTGCGCTTGGGTCATAGTCAATGGCTACTATATTAGCCTGTGGGTATTCTTCCTTTACCCTTCTGCTCATTCCCTTTGCCACTATGTGGTTAGGTAGGCAACCAAAGGGTTGGGTGCAGACGATATTTTCTGTGCCTGTCTTTGCAAGACAGCCCATTTCAGCTGTTATAAGCCAGCCCTCTCCCATTTTCACAGCCTGGTGGATTAGCTTGTCAGCCTCCTCACGAAGCTCCTCAAAATCGTGCGCTGGGGCAAAACCATACGACTCAATCATCTTATTGAGCTTTCTTGCGCCCTTTAAGACTATTTTATATAGCAAATGCGAAACCTTAGTATAAAGATTTGAGTAGCCATATATTTTGCCATCATTTACATTATTGATTATGCAGTATAGCACGAAGTCGATAAGTCCAGGTACAACAGGCTCACAGCCCTCTTTAAGAAGAAATTTTTCAAGGTTATTATTTGCAAGTGGCGAATACTTTACATAGATTTCGCCTACTATACCAACTCTTGGCTTATTGCGTGCTGTTCTCTCAACCTTTGCAAAAGCGTCAAGAATCAGCTTATAGTTTTTCTTTTTTCTACCAAAGCCACCCTTTTTAATCTTTTTAGCAAGCATTTTTTGACATTGCTCTAGCGCGATATCACTATCACCCTCGTTTTTCTCATAAGGCTTACATTGGTTATATAGTGACATCATAAGGTCACCATAAAAGACTGCATTTACAAGTCCTAAAAGCATGGAAAGCGTAACCTTAAAGCCTGCGCTTTTTTCCGTGTTAGAAAAGTTTAATGAGATAACCGGAATATTAGGAAAATCTGCTTGTAGCGCTTTTCTTAAAAGATGAATATAGTTTGAGGCTCTACAGCCACCACCTGTTTGGGTTATCATTAGCGCCGTTCTATCAAGGTCGTATTTACCACTTTTTAGTGCATCTAGGAATTGTCCTATTACCAAAAGTGCAGGATAGCAGGTATCGTTATGTACGCTCTTTAAGCCCTCATCTATTACTGCTCTTGATGAGTTTTGCAAATGCTCAACCTCATATCCGTGCTTTCCCATAATAGCCGTTATAAGCTTAAAGTGAATTGGAAGCATATCTGGCACAAGAATCTTGTGCGTTTTTTTCATTTCCTTAGTAAATTGTGGGAAATTATCCATACTTGCCTCCTTTAGTCTATTGCTGCGAGTAAGCTACGAAGACGAATTTTAATTGCGCCTAGGTTGCTTATCTCGTCTATTTTGAGCTGGGTGTATATTTTATTGCTCTTTTCAAGAATTGAACGAACCTCATCAGTTGTTACGGCGTCTATACCACAGCCGAAGGATACAAGCTGAACAAGATGCATGTCGTCTTGAGTTGACACATACGATGCAGCCCTATACAAGCGAGAATGATATGTCCATTGGTTAAGCACACCGAGCCTTGGCGTTTTTGCAAGGTAGCTTACTGCATCCTCAGAAATTGATACTGCACCAAGTGAGGAAATTAGCTTTTGCACGCCATGATTTATTTCTGGGTCTATGTGATATGGTCTTCCTGACAATACGATAATTGGCAGGCTCCTTTCTCTTGCATAAGAAATTAGCTCCTTGCCCTTCTTTCGAATTGCCTTATGGTAGTCCTCAAGTGCGTCAAAGCCTGCCTTGACAGCCTTTTTAGCCTCCTTTAAGGTTACACCATATTTTGCAAGCGATGTAGAAACCACGCATGCAATATTATTCTCACGGCTCATATCCATATGAGGGCAAATAAAGTTTTCGTCGTTTAGCTGCTCCATATTTGCCTTTAAAAGCTCAGGATAATATGCAACAACAGGACAGTTATAGTGGTTATCACTATCTCCCTCATCAACATTGTAGCTTTGACAAGGATAAAATATAAAGTCTACGCCCTTATCAAGAAGATTTAAAATATGTCCGTGAACTAGCTTCGCAGGATAGCAAACAGTATCCGATGGGATTGTATGCTGACCATATACAAAGGTTTTACGGCTTGACTGGTCTGAAATTACTGTTCTAAAGCCGAGTGTGTCAAATACAGTGTTCCAAAACGGCATTTGCTCATAGAAATTAAGCGCGAGTGGCAAGCCAACTGTAGCCCTTGGAGCAGCAGCTGTGTTTTGGATTTTCTCTGTTATGTATTCGTATTTAAATTTATATATGTCTGGCAAAATATCCTCATCCTTTTTACCAAGACCTCTTTCACATCTATTGCCAGAAATTAGCCTTCTACCATCGGAGAAGGTCAAAATATCGAGGGAGCATTTTGCTGTACACTTACCACAATTTATAGTTGTGGATTTGTATGAAAAGGCATCAAGCTCATCCTTAGAAATTATAATTGAAGCACCCTTGCTCTTTTTCATCGCATAAAGTGCTGCACCATATGCTCCCATAAGGCCTGCTATGCATGGTCTTATTACATTTATGCCAAGCTCTCTTTCGAAGGCACGCAAAACTGCATTATTTAGGAAGGTTCCACCTTGAACCACGACATGAGAGCCCAGCTCACTTGCTGATTTAGCCCTTATAACCTTGTAAATGGCGTTTTTTACCACGGAAGAGGAAATTCCTGCCGAGATATCCTCTATGCTTGCTCCGTCCTTTTGAGCCTGCTTTACGGCGCTGTTCATGAACACTGTACAGCGCGAGCCTAGCTCAACTGGATGCTTTGCAAAAAGTCCGAGTGTTGCAAATTTTTCAACAGGATAGCCAAGTGCATTTGCAAAGGTTTGAATAAATGAGCCACAGCCAGAGGAGCAAGCCTCGTTTAACATTATGTTATCTATTGACTTGTTTTTGATTTTGAAGCACTTGATGTCTTGGCCACCAATGTCAATTATAAAATCAACCTCTGGGCAGAAGGATAGTGCTGCAGTAAAGTGAGCTACTGTTTCAACAATGCCAAAATCAATTTTTAAGCCAGATTTCAAAAGCTCCTCGCCATAGCCAGTCACGGCTGAGGACACTATTTTTATTTTGTCGCCCATAAGGTCATAAAGCTCTCTTAGCTTTTTGCTAACTACATCAAGTGGGCGTCCACTATTTTCGGTATAATGTGAAAACAGAAGCCTTTTATCCTCACTCAAAAGGACAATTTTTGTAGTTGTAGAGCCTGCGTCTATACCGAGATATGCATTGCCCTCATATGTAGAGATATCGCCCTTTTCAACATCTGCCTTAGAATGGCGTTCAATAAAGGCGTTATAGTCTGCCTCATCATCAAAAAGAGGCTTGAAGGATACGATATCGGTGTTTGGCTTACAGCTTCTTATTTTTGCCAAAATATTCTCTGCTGTATCGGCATCAGAGTTATTACCCGCATAGAGCGCCGAGCCGTATGCCATAAAGCAGGTTGCAAGCTCAGGGAAAATAGCATGCTCATCATCAAGATTTAGAGTTTCCTTGAAGGCGTTTTGAAGTGCCTTATAGAAGTGAAGTGGTCCGCCAAGGAAAAGCACCTTACCCTCTATTTTTCTGCCCTGTGCAAGTCCTGCAACAGTTTGGTCAACAACGGCCTGGAATATGCTTGCTGCGATATCCATAGTCGAGGCGCCTTGGTTCAAAAGAGGCTGAATGTCGCTTTTTGCGAAAACACCACAGCGTGAGGCGATTGGATACTTCTTTTCAGCCTTTAGGGCGAGCCAATCAAGCTCATCACCAGAAACCTTAAGAAGTGTTGCCATTTGGTCTATAAATGCGCCTGTACCACCTGCACAGGTTCCATTCATTCTTTGCTCTGTGCCGCCTGTGAGGAATAGGATTTTTGCATCCTCTCCACCAAGCTCAACTGCGACATCGGCATCAGGATAAAGCTCCTTGATTGCGAGAGATGCAGAAAACACCTCTTGTACAAAAGGAAGAACTGCTGATTGAGATAAGCCAAGACCTGCAGAGCCTGTTATTGCGAGTCTAAACTCGCCCTCGGTAAAAGCTTGAAAAATTTTTTCAAGCTGGTCAAGAACTGTTTCCTTAACTCTCGAAAAATGTCTTGTATATACTGAATATAATAGCTCGTTTTCTTCTGAAAGCAGTACGCACTTTACGGTTGTAGAGCCTACGTCTACACCTATTTTATAAATTGCCATATAAGCACCTCTCTTTCAATGATAATTTTAAATAAAATTATGAAAAATTTCAATGAGTTTTCTATGAGTTCATAAATTTTCAGTTTTTGTTCACATTTAAACTGCATTTTTTACAACACAACGCAAATATTATATCATATTTTAAGGCTTTTTTCAAGACTTTGGGTACAATTTGTAGGTGT
>JAGALI010000029.1 GCA_017625275.1 Clostridia bacterium | reverse complement strand
TTTTTGATTGTTTCAATCACCTTGAGATGCTGCTCGTGAGTTCCGTGCGAAAAGTTAAGGCGGGCAACGTTCATTCCTGCCATACAAAGCTCTGCAAGTGTTTTTTCATCATTGCAGGCAGGGCCTATTGTGCAAACAATTTTAGTTTTTCTCATATATGTCTCCAAGCTTTTATTTCTATATTAAATTTTAACACAGAGAAAGCACTATTTCAATAGAAATAGCAATTAAAATTATTTTATTTTGCCTTGTAAGTAAGAGGAAGATATGATAAAATAAAATAAAAGCAATCTAAGGGGGGTACTATGGAAGCACTTATTATTATAAATTTAATTTTAGCCGTTTTAGCGCTTGTCGGAATTGCATATATCATATTCAAGCCAAATGGCAAGGAAAGCGACGAGGCAATAAAAAAGAGCGTGCGCGAGGCGATTGGAGATATGAGCACTGTTATTTCAAGCTCGATTTCCTTGGCTAACAATGCGCTTATTGCAAGCGTTACTGCGCAAACAGAAAAGCTGGAGCGTGACTTTAGCGCCTTCAAGGAAGCAAATTCAAACAATCATATTGCCGTTATAAATTCGCTAAATGATAATTTCAAGCAAATTATTGAATCAAATGCAAAGGGGCTTGACGAAATACGAAGGCAGAATGCAGAAAAGCTTGATGCTATTCAAAAAACCGTCGATGAGAAGCTTGAAAACACCCTGAGTGCCAGACTTAAGGCATCATTTGACAATGTTATTAACCAAATTGGGGCTGTTAATACTGCTGTTGGCGAGATTAAGGGTCTTGCAAAGGACGTAAGCTCTCTCAATCATGTGCTTACAAATGTTAAAACAAAGGGTATTGTGGGCGAAATCGCGCTTGCTAACATCATTGAGCAAACGCTTACCCCTGACCAGTATGAAACCAACAAGGTTACAAAGCAGGGCTCCTCTGACCCTGTTGAGTTTGCCGTTAAAATGCCGAATGGCGATGATGGCTTCATTTATATGCCTATTGACGCAAAGTTCCCTCTTGAGGCGTACCACGCTATGAAGGATGCGAGTGATGAGCTCGACAAGGAAAAATACGAGGGCGCAAAGAAGGAGCTTAAGAGAAGCCTTAAGGTGTTCGCAAAGAAAATCCACGACAAATACATAGACCCACCTGCAACAACCGATTTTGCCGTTATGTTCTTGCCTATCGAGGGGCTTTATGTTGAGGCGCTTGACATGGGGCTTTTTGAGGAGCTTCAGCGCGAATACAAGATAAATATCGCTGGCCCATCAACGCTTACTGCGCTTTTAAATGCGCTTCAGGTTGGATTCAAGTCTCTTGTTATCCAAAAGCGTTCAAGTCAGGTGTTCGACCTTCTCGGTGCTGTCAAGGCTGAATTTGCAACCTTTGGTGAGGTTCTTGCCAAGGCTCAAAAGAAGTTCGGCGAGGCAAACGACGAGATTGAAAGGCTTGTCGGTGTGCGCACAAGAAAAATCAACCTAAAGCTCAGGGAAATTACCGAGCTTCCTGAAATCGAGGCATCAAAAATTCTCGACGACAAAATTGAGGGATAAGAAAAAAGACACGGCTTTTCCGTGTCTTTTTGTTATTCGAGATAGCTTTTGCGCAGGGTGCAAATATATGCGTCGTCAAGTCCCATTTTGTCCTTGAAAAAGTCCTCGGCAGTGGGATATGTGTCGATAAAATCAAGCACTGCCTTGGCGTATTTGGGCATGACGCCATTTACCTTGGGTATGTCGTTTATTATGCGCTCCTCATAGCCTCTTTGCCGTCCTAGCTCCTGTGCCTCTCTTATCTCTTTACTCGTGCTTTCATTAGTCAAGAGGTAATCCTTTATTATTTCCTCTCGCTTAACTCCAAGCAGGGAAAGAAGCAAAATTGCGCCAACGCCTGTTCTATCCTTTCCTGCTGTGCAATGGAAAATCACAGCACCCTGTGTGCTTTTAAGAAGATAATCAAAGAAAATTTTATATTGGGACAGCGAATAGTCGCTTGAGTAAAGCTTTTTATAAAATTCCATCATCCAAGCCTCTCCCTCGCCTGCAAAATCCGAGGTAAAGGTGAGTAAAATATCTGCCATTGAGCGATTTTCATAATCACCCTTGCTAGTCACGCGCGAGTTTAAATCCTTTACAATTGGAATGTGGACATACTCCACGCCCTCAATTTTCACATTTGGATTTGCGTCCATTACTGTCTTAGTGCGAAGGTCGAGCACTAGCCTAAGGTCA
>JAGALI010000028.1 GCA_017625275.1 Clostridia bacterium | reverse complement strand
TCTATTTATGTTAGCCTTGTTATACAAGGAAATAAGGGGCATGCCAGAGGCCGTTCTGCTCTCCTCAGCGCGCTTAGACCACTCCGGAGTGATATTATGCTGTGTTCCCATCTTTGATGACCAGAAGCCAAGGATATCTATTTGCTCCTCTTCCCAAGAAATAGAATATTTTTTAGGCGATACCTTATCCTTAAAAACTATTTTAATTAGGTATTCGCTAATTTCGCCATCCTTAATTTTTTCTATTTTCTCTAATTCTATTTGATTTTCTGTTTGAGTTATAAATTTCATACGCCTCTCCTATGCCACATCAGGCTTAATTGATATAATTAATTATATCACCTTATATTATACTTTTCAATACTAATACTCCAAAGTGGCTTACATATTTTCTAAAAAATCCACAAAAGCACGCTTGATTGTTGTATAATGTAAAAAACGAGCTAAGGAGAATGATAAAATGACCAGAAGCGAGCTTGAGGGGCTTATTTTTGATAAATTTGGCGTCACGGCAGAATATCCTTGGGAAAGATATCCAAGCTACGCTGTTTTCAGACACAAGGAAAACAGAAAATGGTTTGCAGTTATTATGACTATTCCTAAGGCGCGACTAGGTATTTTATCAGATGGCGATATAGACGTAGTCAATCTAAAGTGTGGGCGCGAGATTATTGACTCTATGCTGTCCGAGGGTGGCGTTTACCCTGCCTATCATATGACTAAGGGACAATGGGTCAGTGCTTTACTTGATGGGTGCTGTAGCGATGAAAATATCGAATTTATTTTAGACGTAAGCCATGAGCTGACAAAAAAGCAAAAAAGCCGTTAAAAACGGCTTTTTATTTTGCATTTTAGTTGCCCTCAGGGGCATCTTTACGCTCACGAGTGTCTTATTGCTCGTTCTTATTTCTTATATTGTTGCTTTGATTTTTTGAATTCTGTTGATTTTGGTTGTTGTTTTGTTGGTTCTTGTTTTGTTGATTGTTGTTTTGTTGATTCTTGCTTTGATTGCTTGAACGCTGTTGATTTTGATTGTTTTGTCTATCCATTATATATCACCTCTTTCTGTATTAATTATGCTCAGCTTTTATTAATTCCATTCAATTTATTTATGCTAAAATTGAATGTATAACATTCAAAAAAAGGCAAAAAATATTAATATAAAAATTAAAGGACTCCTGTTTGGAGTCCTTTTTAATTACAGCGTCTTAGCCAAGATACATTTTGATATGTGGCTCAATATGAGCGATTGTATCCTCGCTCATATATTTTTTGTATTTTTCGTAGTATGCCTTAAGCGCCTCCTTGTTTATTGGCTTAGGCTTAGCGCCTACGCGTCTTTCAAAGTTGCGCCAAAGAATATTCTCCTTTTCTGCTCCATCTATATTTATTCCTGTCAAAATAGCATCATCAAATGCCTTTCTTGCATCTGATGTAGCAATAAAGCGATAAAGGACATCCATACACCAAACATGACCCTTTGTTGCCCAAGGGAAGGTGCCGTCTGTTCCGAGCATTACCCTCTCGCTATTGCGTCTAAAGAAATCCTTATAGTAATCGTGATTTGCCTCAAAGGAATGATACATCTCACAGCCTGGGGTCAAATCCACGCACAGGTTAGGGTATTTTTCAAATAGCGCCTCTAGCCTTTCTGGGCACTCACCATAGAAAAAGAAGTGTGCAAGGGTTACCTTTAGATTTGGGTGTGCCTCAAGAAGTGCATACGCCTGCTTCTCTATTTCCTCGTAGGATAGATATGTGCCATCACCATAGAACCAGCCATTTTCGATACACCATGGCTCCACCTTGCTTATATCCCAAAAGGTCTCTGGGTCCTTAATATGGAACACTATGTGTGTGCCATCCTTTTCCATTTCAGTATATACTCTATCAAGTGCGGGATGATTTAAGTTATTACCAAGAGGCTTAAGCGCGGTTGGCTTACCCTCGATAAGCTTGATTCCGTCAAAGCCTATCTCCATAAGCTCACGATATTGTGTCACAAGGTCCGTTCCCTCTGGTACATTTTCTGTAATTGGCATTATAACATGGTCAAAGGCGCCATGGGCATATGTATTTGGATGCGCCAGCTTATAAAGTCCTACCATTATATTATTCGCAAAGGCGCCCTGGGCAGTTGGCAGGCAACAAATATTGAGCGAGGCAAGAGATGATTGCTCTCTGTGTCCCTCAAAGCAATCAATAAAATTATATTCATCGTTATCCCATGCCTCAATGTGCATATGTGTATCAATAATTTTCTCTGGTATCATATCTTATCTCCTTAAAGAAATTTTTCAATATATGGCTTTATTTGCTCTGCCTCATCCTGAGTCAAAAGATGCTTGTATTTTTCGTAGTATGCCTTAAGCGCACCTTTGTTTATCAGCCTTGGCTCAGCACCTACGCGTCGTTCAAAGTTACGCCAAAGAATATTTTCTCGCGAGTTCTTGGGCAGGTTAATTCCTGTAAGCTCCTTGTCGCCAAAGCCACTCATTTTATCGTTGGTTGCTACAAAGCGATAGGTACGGTCAATTAGCCAATTATAAACATTTGTGCCCCATGGATAAGTTGAGTCTGTGCCTAGGAGTATTCTGTCTGAATATCTTATAAAAAAGTCTTTAAAATATTCTTGATTTGCCTCAAAGGCGTGATACATTTCGCCACCCTGTGTAATGTCTACACAAAGATTAGGGTATTTTTCAAATAGCGCCTCTAGCCTTTCAGGTCTTTTGCCACAGAAGTAAAAGTGGGCAAGCGTCACCTTTATATTAGGATGATTTTCAAGCACCTTTTCGGTTTGCGCATAAATTTCCTCGTGACTTGCGTATGTGCCGTCGCCATACCACCAGCCCTCCTTGACTTGGCTTTTCATATTTTCATGCCAAAACTCCTCTGGGTCGTTTGAGTGAAGCAAGAGGTGAGTACCGTCTTTTTCAATTTCAGCAAAAAGACGCGCAAGAGGTGGGGTGCTTAAATCTCCACCATTTCTCTTGTGGTGTGATGGCTTTCCCTCTAGCATTTTTATTCCGTCAAAGCCTATCTCCATAAGCTCACGATATTGAGTTACAAGGTCCATGCCCTCTGGCATATTTTCGCTTATAGGCCACGATATGTGGTCAACTCCTGCGTGGGCATAGGTTCTTGGATGTGCCAGCTTATAAAGCGCACACATAATGTTGTTGCACACGTTTCTTTGTACAGTTGGCACAACACAAAGATTTATTGCGTAAAGCCCCATTTCCTCTCTGTACCTTTCAAAGCAATCAATAAATGTGCCCTCGCTATCCTGCCAGCCCTCAACATGTAAATGGGTGTCAATTATCTTTTCGTTTATCATATTTTACTCCTATATGTAAAGCTTCTAAAATCGGCATAGGCGCGAGTATTATTTGCACCACCTGTTAGGTCCTGACATGCCATGCCGATAAATGTACCTGTATGTCCCTCGTGACCGATTTCAGTATACGCCTCGTCACTTAGATTTGAGCAGTCAAGCTCTGGGCCGATTTTATAATATGTACTATTGTCTATTGAATAATAAAATTGCAATATATCTGTGCTGATTTTTACACGTAACCATATTTTGTCGTGCCTTGGAAGCGACACAAGCCCCTTTTCGAGAGGGTTATAAAATTTAAGGCTGTCGCGTACTATTATTCGCAAGGCCTCACCCTCATCCTCGTCGTAGGTCTTATACAAATAAAAGAAATTATAAGTGTCGTAGAACACAGTAAGCCCTGCCATTTTTTGCAAATCGGTTGGTGAAAATTCCATTTCAATTGTTGCCTCGGCGCTATGATGCTGTAATCTGCGCGCAACCATTGACTGTCTGTTCCAGCTTGTGATTGACTCGTGACCATATAATCTAAGATACCCTTGTCTTTCCTTGAGCGAGCCTATCTCGTCAAAAGGCACGCGAAGCGTTTTATAGCGATGTGGCAAAGCATCTAGCTCAAAGGTGTCAGTCTCTGGCGCTTGAGGGTATGGATGAGCTGGCAAGTTGACTGTATATTCCTCTGGTGGAGCTATGCCACCATCCTTTAGGCGAAGCCAACCATCTCTCCATTCAACCTGTGCGAGCGCGCACTCTCTGCCAAGAATGCATCTTTTCTTCTTGCCAACGGGTCTACCGAGCAAATATGCCACATATAAGTCGCCACTTGGCGTATCAACAAGCGAGGCGTGTCCTGTGCGCTGATAGCGTCTTTCGGGATTATTTCTTGTTGTAAGAAGAGGCATAGGGTCAGCCTCATATGGCCCAAAAAGCTCCCTTGAGCGCGCCAGCTGTACTCCGTGATTATACATGGTTCCGCCCTCGGCAAGCATCAGATAATAATAATCGTCCTTTTTATAAATATGAGGTGCCTCAGTAGCCCCTACGCTTGTGCCCTTGAAAATGAGCCTCGGCTCACCAACAAGTCCCTTTTTCTCAGGGGAGTATTCTTGAATAAGGATACCGGAAAAATCGTTTTTCTCCATTCTATGGTCCCAGCGCATATTGACAAGCCATTTTCTGCCATCATCGTCGTGGAAGAGCGAGGGGTCAAAGCCGCTTGAATTAAGATAAATTGGCTCGCTCCACTCTCCATAAATATCAGTTGTGGTTACAAGATAGTTGTGCGTATCCTTGAAAATTCCATGAAAATTTTTCACATTTGTATAAATGAGATAAAATACGCCATCGCAATATGAAAGGCAAGGTGCCCATACGCCACCTGAGTTTGGATTTCCATGCATATCCAGCTGTGATAGGCGAGAAAGTGGTGAGGGAAGCTCCTCCCAGCTCACAAGGTCGCGCGAGTGATATAGCTGAACTCCACCGAACCATTGAAAGGTCGAGGTTGCAAGATAGTAATCCTCGCCCACCCTTAAAATTGAGGGGTCTGGGTGGAAGCCAGAAAGTATCGGATTTTGTGCCTTTAGCATATATTTCTCCTTAGTTAGCAGAGTTAATCTCTGCTAAAATTTTTATTCTTTAATTTCACAATAGCATAAATAATATAAAAAGTCAATGCTTTTTAGGATAAGATATTGAATTTTTTGGCGTGATAAGATAAAATGAATTTACAAGGAAATTTTAGAGGTGGATTATGAGAAATTTTATACTTGGAACTGACTGGGGCGAGGACTGTGACGATGCTGTTGCTGTAAGGCTTCTTTGTCGTGGACACCTTGCAGGTGAAATAAATCTTTTAGGTGTTGGTATTAACACTCGCACAGAATATAGCGCACCCTCTCTTTATGCGTTTATGGAAAATGAAGGCTGTATTCGTCCTATCGGCGTTGACAAAAAATGCCCAAAAAGCGATTGGCAAAACAGATATCAGCCTCGCTTGGCTAAGAGAACGGACAAGCGTGATGAGGATTTTGAGGATGCCGTGCGTCTTTATCGCAGACTTATTTGCGAGGCAGAGGGCAAGGTTGAAATTCTTGAAATTGGCTTTTTACAGGTGCTAGCGGGCGCTATTGCAAGTGGTCCTGATGACATTTCTACAAAAACGGGACTGGAGCTTTTTTCCGAAAAGGTTTCAAGAATTTGGTGTATGGGTGGAAAGTGGACTGCTGACGGAGAAAAGGAATTTAACCTCTCCTATACGCCATTTGCGTGCAAGGCGGCGAACTATGTGTGCGATAATTGCCCTTCTCCTATCACGTTTCTTGGCTGGGAGATTGGCGCAAATCTCTTGACAGGCGATACTCTTGACAAGGACGACATTTTGCATCAAGCTCTTGTTGATTGGGGTACGGAAAACGGACGAGAGAGCTGGGACCCTATGCTTTGTCTTCTTGCTCTCATCGGCGACTGTGAACGCGCTGGGTACGATACTGTTAGTGGCACTGCATGGCTCAACCCTGAAAATGGCACTAACTACTTTAAGCGTGGCGAGGGTAAGCACGAATTTGTAATCAAGAAATTCCCCGATAGCTATTACAAGGACGCTGTAAATTCAAGAATAGAATAAAATAAAAGCAAGCCGACTAGGCTTGCTTTTTATCTTAATTTTTTAGGAACATCTGTAAGTCCTGCGATATAATCTATTGTAACATTATAAAGCTTAGCAAGAGCTATAACATGATGAAAGGGAATTTCCTGCTTACCGAGCTCATATCTGTTATATTGCTCACGCGCTGTGCCCAAAAGCTCTGCTACCTGAGCCTGCGTCATATCCCTGTCCTCGCGCAAGTCTCGTAATCTTTGATAATAACGCATTTTTACACTCCCCCTTATCCGTTTTAAAAATTGTATCATGTAATTTATTAGTTACTCTTGAAATGTGACTGATAAGTCACTATAATATAATTATGACACTATTTTTGGAGGATAAAAATGAAAAGAATTGGAATGATAAGAGGGCTGGACAATTTAGGCAGACTTGTTATACCAAAGGAAATGCGCAAAATGTTTCGCCTAGAAAAAGAGGTCGAAATGGTTATAACAGAGGAAGGAATATTATTAAGAAGCCCTAAATATGTTTTAGTAGAAAGAAAGATAAAAAAGCAAGCCGACTAGGCTTGCTTTTGTTTTATTCGTTAAATTTGAACGAGCTTGAAAGAAGGGTTGTTTTTTCGGCTGTGACGGTCAAGAGTCCGCCGTCGGTTTTTGCCGTTTTTTCATTATCCTCGTCGATTTCAACCTTACATTCACACGGCTTTATCGCAGTTATAAATGGGATATGACCTGCCATTACAGCAAGCTCTCCCTCCACTCCTCGAAGGGTTATTTTGCATACATCCCCCTCGAAAACTGCGCCATCTGGTGATGAAATTAATAATTTGAACTTATTCATTGCTCATTCTCTTTGCCTTCATAACCGCCTCGTCAATTGTGCCGACGAAAAGGAAGGCGCTTTCCGGTAGATTATCGTGTTTACCCTCAACTATCTCCTTGAAGCCTCTTATTGTTTCGCTAAGAGGTACATATGTTCCCTCAATTCCTGTAAACTTTTCAGAAACGCTAAATGGCTGTGAAAGGAAGCGCTGGATTTTTCTCGCTCTTTGAACGAGGGTTTTATCCTCGTCTGACAGCTCATCCATACCCATAATTGCGATAATGTCCATAAGCTCCTGATATCTTTGTAGGATTCTTTGAACCTCGCGTGCAACCTGATAATGCTCCTCGCCGAGAATATCTGGTGACAAAATACGGCTTGTTGACTCAAGTGGGTCAACAGCAGGATATATACCCTGTGATGCAATTCCTCTTGACAAAACGGTGGTTGCATCAAGGTGGGCAAAGGTTGTGGCTGGGGCTGGATCGGTAAGGTCATCGGCTGGCACATATACTGCCTGTATTGAGGTGATTGAGCCCTTTTTGGTAGAGGTGATTCTCTCCTGAAGCGCACCCATCTCGTTTGCCAGGGTTGGCTGATAGCCAACGGCTGATGGCATTCTTCCAAGAAGTGCCGAAACCTCTGAGCCTGCTTGTGTAAATCTATAAATATTATCTATGAAAAGAAGCACATCCTGTCCTTCCTATCACGAAAATATTCTGCCATTGTAAGTCCTGATAGCGCAACTCTCATTCTCGCCCCAGGTGGCTCGTTCATCTGTCCATAAACTAGGGTTGTGTTTGAAAGAACTCCTGATTCCTTCATTTCGTTATAAAGGTCGTTACCCTCTCTTGTACGCTCACCAACGCCTGTGAATACAGAAAGTCCACCATGCTCCTTG
>JAGALI010000027.1 GCA_017625275.1 Clostridia bacterium | reverse complement strand
CCCCACAAAGCACAAAATTTATTTGTTCAAGCATAAAATCACCACCAAGCAAAATATATTCTAAATGTGAAGACTTAATGCTAAAATTCAGCTTCGCAACGGCATTTTACGAGTCTAAATATGAACTACATATTAATAATATTTAATTTATTTGTGAATAATATTAATATTACTTGATTTTCTTAATTGACGGTTATAAAATGTTTTATATATTTTAGTATTACTAGGGAGGTATCTGAAATGGCAATTAAGCCTTTATCAAACAGAGTGGTTCTCAAAAACCTCGAGGCAGAGGAGACAACCAAGGGTGGAATTATCCTTACAGGAGCAGCTAAGGAAAAGCCACAAACAGCAGAGGTTATCGCAGTTGGCGCAGGCGCGGTTGTAGATGGTAAGCTCGTACCAATGACCGTTAAGGTAGGCGACAAGGTAATAATCAGCAAATATTCCGGAACAGAGGTAAAGCTCGACGGATGTGAATACATTATTGTTAAGGAAGACGATATCCTTGCAATCGTAGAATAAGGAGTAGACTATGGCAAAGGAAATACTTTATGGAATTGATGCAAGAAACGCACTTTTAAGAGGTGTTGATAAGCTTGCTGATACAGTAAAAATCACACTTGGCCCAAAGGGTAGAAATGTGGTTCTTGACAGAAAATACGGCTCACCACTTATCACAAACGATGGCGTGACCATCGCGAAGGAAATTGAGCTTGAGGATGTATGCGAGAACATGGGTGCACAGCTTGTGCGTGAGGTTGCATCAAAGACAAACGATGCAGCAGGTGATGGTACAACAACAGCAACATTACTTACCCAAGCCTTTATAAGAGAGGGAATGAAGAATGTAACTGCAGGTGCAAACCCAATTGTAATCCGTAAGGGAATTGCAAAGGCAGTAGATGTTGCAGTTGAAGCGCTTAAGGCAAACTCAAAGAAGGTAAACGGCAAGGAGGATATCACAAGAGTAGGAACTGTTTCAGCAGGGGACAGCTCAATTGGTCAGCTTATCTCTGACGCTATGGAAAAGGTAACCTCAGATGGCGTTATAACTGTTGAGGAATCAAAGACCACCGAAACCTATTGTGAGGTTGTTGAGGGTATGCAATTTGACAGAGGCTACCTCAGCGCATATATGGCAACCGATATGGATAAGATGGAGGCTGTTTTGGACGATGCCTTGATTCTTATCACAGATAAGAAAATCAGCAACATTCAGGACCTTTTACCACTTCTTGAGCAAATCGTTCAAAGTGGCAGAAAGCTTCTTATTGTTGCAGAGGATATTGAGGGAGAGGCACTTACTACTCTCGTGCTCAATAAGCTAAGAGGAACCTTTACAGTTGTTGCAGTTAAGGCGCCTGGCTTTGGAGATAGACGCAAGGAAATGCTTCGCGATATTGCAACCCTTACAGGTGGCGAGGTTATCACAGAGGAGCTTGGCTATGAGCTAAAGGACACAAGCCTTGCACTTCTTGGTAGAGCAAGACAGGTAATTGTAAATAAGGAAAATACCACAATTGTTGGTGGCTACGGACAAAGCGAGGCTATCAAGGCTAGAATTTCACAAATCAAGAGCGCAATTGAGGTAACCGAAAGCGAATTTGATAGAGAAAAGCTTCAGGAAAGACTTGCAAAGCTTTCAGGTGGTGTTGCTGTAATTAAGGTGGGCGCAGCTACTGAAACAGAAATGAAGGAAAAGAAGCTTCGTATAGAGGACGCGCTCAATGCAACTCGCGCTGCCGTTGAGGAGGGTATTGTTGCAGGTGGTGGAACAGCATATATCAATATCATTGATAAGGTTTCAGCACTCACCGACACCGTAGAGGGTGATGAGGCAACAGGCGTTAGAATAGTAGTAAGGGCACTTGAGGAGCCACTTCGTCAAATCGCAACAAACGCAGGCTTTGATGGCGCAGTTATCGTAGATAAGGTTAAGAACAGTGGCAAGGTTGGATACGGCTTTGATGCTTATAACGAAATCTATTGTGATATGATGGAGGCAGGAATTGTTGACCCAACAAAGGTGACAAGAAGCGCGCTTCAAAATGCTGCAAGCGTGGCGTCAACAGTTTTAACAACAGAAGCAGTTGTAGCAGATAAGAAGGAAGAGAATCCAGCACCTGCACAGCCACCAATGGGCGGAATGTATTAATAAAAGAGGATTATAAAAATGGAAGAAATGAGCTTGGTTTCAAAATTGCTCGATGAAGACAATGTTGACAATATTTTTCTCTATGACGAAAATGATAACGAGGTTGAATTTGAGCAGATAGCAATAATTCCTTACACCATGAAGGACGAAAATGGTCAAAGCCTTGAGACGAGACTTTATTGTATTTTAAAGCCTGTTGATGAGGTTGAAGGCGTTGGAGAGGATGAGGCAATCGTATTTAGAATATACGAGGAAGCAATTGATGGTGAGGACGGCATCGAGGTTGAGGAAGACATCGAAATTGCCGAAATCATTTTTGAGGAATACTACAAGCTATTTGAGGAATAAATAAAAAGGACTGCGACTGCAGTCCTTTTTTATATCTCAAGAAAAAACGGACGAGACCTCGTCCGTTTTTATTTTGAATGTTAACCGATTAAGCCTTGTTAACAGAGCCAAAGAGCTCCATCTTTTCCTTAACAGTAGCCTTAATAGCCTCAAAGCCAGGAGCGAGAAGTTTTCTTGGGTCAAAGCCCTTGCCCTGAAGGTCCTTACCAGCCTCTACATAAGCTCTTGTAGCAGCCGCGAAGGAGAGCTGACACTCAGTGTTTACATTAATCTTTGAAACGCCAAGAGAGATAGCCTTCTTAATCATATCCTCAGGAATACCTGTACCACCGTGAAGAACGAGAGGCATAACGCCAACCTTTTCACTGATTGCACCGAGAACATCAAAGTTAAGACCAGCCCAGTTAGCAGGATACTTACCATGAATATTACCAATACCAGCAGCGAGCATAGTTACGCCGAGGTCTGCAATCATCTTGCACTCGTCTGGGTCTGCACACTCACCAGCACCAACAACGCCGTCCTCTTCACCACCGATAGAGCCAACCTCTGCCTCGAGAGAGATACCAAGAACATTACAAGCGTTTACAAGCTCTCTTGTCTTAGCGATGTTTTCCTCGATAGGATAGTGTGAGCCGTCGAACATAACAGATGAGAAGCCTGCGTTGATACAAGCCTTAGCGCCCTCGTATGAGCCGTGGTCGAGTTGGAGAGCAACTGGAACAGTGATGTTCAAGCACTTAATCATACCCTTAACCATGCCAACGATTGTCTCGTAGCCACACATGTACTTACCAGCACCCTCGGAAACACCAAGAATAACTGGAGAATTAAGCTCTTGTGCTGTGAGCAGGATAGCCTTAGTCCACTCAAGGTTGTTGATATTGAATTGACCTACTGCATATTTGCCTGCTTTTGCTTTTTCAAGCATTTCTTTTGCTGAAACTAACATATTATTAACTCCTTATAATATAAAAATTTTTTCGCCATTAATTTTAACACACATATATAAAAAAATCAATAGTTTTTCAAATATTTGTTGCTATGCTAAAAACATAATCATCTGTAATTGTTGTTTGAATACTCAAAAGCTCCATTGTGTCTTGCGAGAGGGAAAGGGCAAGGGCATCTCCCCTGAATTTAGAAAGCGCTTCCTTTCTTGTCCACACATAATAAAATGCACGCTCGTCCCCACGCGCTTTGAAGAAATCGTATTCGTTAGGGGTAAAATATCTTTTTGCAAGCGCATGCATTTTCTCGTAAGGTATAGGCACGATACGCTCAAGGTCGACACCAACAGGCTCATCGGAAATAGCGCAGGCAACCAAGCCATTAGAATGAGATATGTTAAAATGAGCGCTCGAATTTTCGATGTAAGGCTTCCCGTGCTCATTCCTGTAAATCACAGGCTCCACAATGTCAAAATGCGTCTTTAAAAGCCTGAAAAGCATATTATAACCAGCCTCGTGCTCTGCATTTGAAAGCTCTTTTTTAGAAAGAGAGCTATAATTTTCAATTTCATAAAGCTCGTAAAAAAGCATATAGCCCCCTCCATCAACAAATTTCTATTATAATTTTACCACAAAATAGCCAGCTATTCAATTTTTTTATTGAAATTTGATAAAGAAAATGATAAAATATAAATAGAGAAGGGCGTATCCCATCTTAAAACCTAGTAAGGAGACAGGACTATGAGTGAAAACATTATTGTAACAATCGCACGCCAATGTGGTAGTGGTGGGCGCGAGGTTGGAGAGATTTTATCAAAAAAGCTAGGAATGGTATATCACGATAAGAGCCTTATTAACCTTGCAGCCGAAAAATCAGGGCTTAGTCCAGAAATTTTAAGGAACGCTGACGAGAGGGCGACACCAAGCTTTCTTTATTCAATAGCTGTTGGTGCAATAGGCATGGTGCCATTTTCACACGGAATGCCATACGATACACCAATAAACGATAAGCTCTTTGTGCTTCAATCCGAGATAATCGAGGAGGAGGCAAAAAAATATCCATGCGTTTTTGTTGGTAGATGTGCTGACTTTATTCTGCGCAATTCACCAAAGCTGGTTAGAGTATTTATCTATGCAAGCCCAGAAAAGCGTATAGAGAGAATAGCCAAGGTAAACGAGGTAGAGAAGGGCGAGGCAAAGAGCCTTATGTCAAAGATTGACAAGAAGCGTGCAAACTACTATAACTACTATACCTCTCAAAAATGGGGAAAGAGCGAAAACTATGACCTTATGATTGACACAACCAAGATTGGTACTGAGGGTGCTGCGAAAATTATAGAGGAATACATCAATTTAATTAAATAAAAATAAAAGTCCACCCAAATAAGGGTGGATTTTATTTGTTATTAATGTCGTGTAATTAAGCGTTTGCCTCAAGGAATTTAACAACATCATCAACAGTGATGAATTTGTGAATGTCATCCTCATCAAATTCAATGCCGAATTCGTCCTCACAAAGAAGAACAAGGTCAGCAAGCTCAAGTG
>JAGALI010000242.1 GCA_017625275.1 Clostridia bacterium | reverse complement strand
TCTGGGTGACCAAATTTGATTGTTTGAATTATGTCGGAGCGCATCTCGTCGTAGCGAGGATATGCGTCAAAGCCTAGCTTTTCAAGCACATATGCTGCAAAATGGGCAGTTTTCTTTGCCTGCGCAACTATATGAGGTGCGAGGAAAAAGCCCTTAAACATGCTTCTGTTTTGACCTAGGCTTGCACCAACCTCAGCGCCTGTGCCAACTGTTGTTAGACGATATGATGCAAGCTCAACTGCGCGTGCAGTTCCAGCGATATATCCACCACTCTCTGCAATTCCACCACCTGGGTTTTTGATAAGCGAGCCGATTACCATATCTGCGCCAACCATTGTAGGCTCTCTAACCTCGGTAAACTCGCCATAGCAGTTGTCTACTACAACATAAGCCTTGCTTCTTGCCTTTACAAAGGTGCAAATCTCTCCAATTTGCTCAACTGTAAGGGTTGGACGGTCAAGATAGCCCTTTGAGCGCTGAATAAATACAACCTTAACCCTCTCACCAAGCTCTCCAAGCTTTCTTGCGATTCCGTCAAAGTCGATTTTTTTGTCCTTAGTAAAGTCAACCTGCTGATATTCTACTCCAAAATCAGCAAGCGAGCCGTCGCCATTTGCGCCATTTATGCCGATTACCTCACAAAGGGTATCGTATGGCTGATTGGTTACAGAAAGAAGCACATCACCTGGGCGCAAAAGTCCAAAAAGACCTATTGTCAGCGCCTGTGTGCCGTTTACAATATTGTGCCTTACAAATGCACTCTCTGCGCCCATTACGCGCGCATATATTTTATCAAGGGTGTCTCTACCAACATCGTCATAGCCATAGCCTGTTGTTCCTGCGAACATAGCCTCGCTTACACGATACTCACGAAAGGCATCAAGAACCCTTTCTGTATTATCAAAGGATATTGAATCAATCTTTGCAAAGATAGGTGCAAGCTCCCTCTCTGCCTGTGCTGATATTTGTAAAAGTCTGTCTGAAAACATATGTACCTCCTAATGTGATAAACAGGTGGAGAGAAAATCTCCACCTGAGGCTTTATTTAAGCTTTGCCTGTGCCTTTAGTCTTAGCTGAGTATTGAGAATTCTCTTTCTGAGTCTTAGTGATTTTGGTGTTACCTCAATAAGCTCATCATCGGCAATATACTCAATAGCCTGCTCAAGAGATAGAACTCTTGGTGGAACAAGGATAAGTGCCTCGTCAGCACCCTTTGAGCGAACTGCTGTTAGGTGCTTCTTCTTGCACACATTAACAACAATGTCCTCCATCTTTGGACACTCACCAACTATCATACCCTCATAAACAGGAGTCTGAACGCCGATAAACATTGCGCCTCTGTCCTGAGTGTTGAAAAGTCCGTAAGAGGTAGCCTCTCCGTTTTCTGATGCGATAAGAGAGCCTGTAAAGCGAGTTACAACATCGCCCTTGAATGGCTGATAGCCATCAAACAGAGTGTTGATAACGCCCTCTCCCTTTGTATCTGTCATAAATTCGCTTCTGTAGCCAAGTAAGCATCTTGAAGGAATCAAATATTCAATTCTTGTTCTTGTGCCAACCTTGCTCATATCAACGAACTCACCCTTACGCGCGCCGAGCTTCTGCATTACAGTTCCCTCGCTCTCCTCAGGAACATCAATTGATACTCTTTCCATAGGCTCGTGCAAGATGCCGTCTATTTCCTTATAAAGCACCTTTGGTGCGCCACAAGAAAGCTCATAGCCCTCTCTGCGCATATTCTCAATAAGGATTGAAAGGTGCATCTCACCTCTACCTGCAACCTTGAAGGAGTCTGTGGTCTCACCATCAGTTACGCGAAGCGATACATCCTTTAATGTTTCCTTATATAGACGGTCTCTTATCTGTCTTGAGGTAACGAATTTGCCCTCTTGTCCTGCAAATGGGCTATCGTTTACTGCAAAGGTCATTTCCATTGTAGGCTCAGAAACCTTAACAAACTCAAGTGGCTCAATGCAATCTGTTGCACAAACGGTGTCGCCGATTGAAAGCTCCTCAACTCCACTGAAGCACACAATGTCGCCAACAGTTGCGCTTTGTGCCTGTGAGCGAGAAAGTCCATCAAATTGATAGATTGAAACTATCTTAGCGCGTCTTGGCTTTTCATCGGAGTGGTAATTGCAAACGCTAACCTCTTGCCCAACCTTAAGCGTACCACGCTCAATTCTACCGATACCTATTTTACCTACATAGTCGCTATAGTCAACGCTGGAAACTAGCAATTGTAAAGGCTCATCCTCCTCACCCTCTGGCGCTGGAATATAGTCGATAATTGTATCAAGGAGAGGAATAAGGTTTTCACCCTCAACATCAGGAGAAAGTGATGCTGTACCACTTCTGCCTGAGCAGAAAAGCATAGGTGAGTCAAGCTGGTCATCTGTCGCATTGAGGTCAATAAGAAGCTCAAGCACCTCGTCAATAACCTCGTGAATACGAGCGTCAGGACGGTCAATCTTGTTTACAACAACTATGATTCTGTGTCCCATCTCCATTGCCTTTTGAAGCACGAAGCGTGTTTGAGGCATTGGACCCTCTGCCGCGTCAACGAGCAGAATAACGCCGTTTACCATTTTAAGAATACGCTCAACCTCGCCACCGAAGTCTGCGTGGCCTGGGGTATCAATTACATTTATTTTCTTGCCTGCATAATGAATTGCTGTGTTCTTTGCAAGAATTGTAATTCCTCTTTCTCTTTCGAGGTCGTTTGAGTCCATTACACGGTCGGTTGTCGCCTGATTCTCGTGATAAGCGCCACCCTGCTGAAGCATACCGTCAACAAGAGTTGTTTTACCATGGTCAACGTGAGCAATTATTGCAACATTTCTTAAATCTTCTCTA
>JAGALI010000241.1 GCA_017625275.1 Clostridia bacterium | reverse complement strand
GGACTTGCGCGTGAGATGATCCGAAGCATTCAGGATGCGAGAAAGCAGATTGGATGCGAGATAATGGATAATATCACTATAAGCATCAAGGGAGACTATCCCGAGGCGTGGGTAGAAACTATTTGTACTGAAACGCTTAGCCGTGTCGGAGAGATAGATACCCCCGATACTGTTATCAATATCGACGATATTATTGAAATATCGGTCAAAAAGTAATATGCTTTTAGCAGGGAAGGAGAGATTTTCTCTCCTTCCCACGCGTGTTTTGCGAGGAGAGAAGTATGACGAAAATAATGTTCGTCTGCCACGGGAATATCTGCCGTTCACCAATGGCGGAATTTATATTCAAGGATATGGTGGCAAAAAGAGGTCTTGAAGATAGATTTTATATTGCCTCAAGCGCAACGAGCTCGGAGGAGATATGGGGCGCTGTAGGCAATCCCGTTTATCCTCCCGCGAGAGAGGAGCTTGCGAAGCACGGAATATCCTGCGGTGGAAAAAGAGCAGTGAGACTCAGAGCCGATGACTATGATAAATACGATATTTTCGTAGGAATGGATAGTGCCAATATAAGAAATATGAGCCTTATTTTTGGCTCTGACCCAGAAAACAAAATAAGAAAGCTAAACGAAAAGGATGTTAGTGACCCTTGGTATACTGACGATTTTGATGTGGCATATAAGGAAATCTACAGGGGCTGTGTTGAGCTTTTGGAAAATCTTAAAGGCAAGGAGATAGAAAAATGAACATAAAAAGAGCACCGAGCTTTATAATAATATCACTTGCATACATTCTTGCTACAGTGGTAGGCGTGCTTGTGTATCAGGCGCTTGATTTTACTGCGTGGCTAGCGTTGCTTATTGCAGATATAGTGGCAACGCTTGTGATTTTTGTATTTAGCGTTATATTCAAAAATGCGTCGGTATATGACCCTTATTGGAGCGTTCAGCCGATTATAATTCTTGCTTGCTTTGCAATTGGCTATGGCTTGAATTTAACCTCAGCGCTTGTGCTGATAGTGATTGCCATTTGGGGAGTGCGCCTAACTGCAAACTGGGCATACACCTTTAAGGGAATGGCACATCAGGATTGGCGCTATACAATGCTCAAGGAGAAAACAGGCACACTTTATCCACTTATAAATCTTCTTGGAATACATATTGTACCAACGCTGGTTGTGTATCTTTGCACGCTTCCTGCTATGCATGTTATAATAGCAAGACCAGTGCTTGAGCCAGAGGGGCTTGTCGCTCTTCTTTTGAGCGTTATCGCAATTACCCTACAGACCATAGCAGATATTCAAATGCACATATATAGAAAAAGCAGAAGGACAACCTTTGTAAGAATAGGCGTTTGGAAAAACGCGCGCCATCCCAACTATCTTGGAGAGATACTTATGTGGTGGGGTGTTGCGCTATATTGTATCGCGCAGCGTCCTGATATGTGGTATATGCTCGCAGGGGCAATTGCAAACAGTCTTTTGTTTGCCTTTGTCAGCATACCAATGGCAGAGGAAAGGCAGGCGAAAAAGGAAGGCTTCGAGGAGTACAAAAACGAAACCAATCTTCTTTTTCCCTTTGAAAAGATAGTGGAAAAGGAGCCTGACAAGGAGCTTGATGAGGAAGAATGAAAGAGCAAAAGAGAAGTAAATTTTATATAGCCCTCGTAATTTTCAGTCTTACAGGTCAAATTGCTTGGGTTGTAGAGAATATGTATTTTAATGTATTCATCTACAAGATGTTCAATGCCTCACCCTCGGATATTTCTCTTATGGTGTCGGCAAGCGCGATTAGCGCAACAGTAACCACCCTTCTTATAGGAGCGCTTTCTGATAAGCTAGGAAAAAGGCGTGCCTTTATTTGTGGTGGCTATATACTTTGGGGCGTGTCGATTTTATCCTTTGCACTCATACGCGTGGATATAATTGGCAAGCTATTCCCACTTGCCTCAGCTAGCGCTGTTTGTATAACCCTTGTTATAATAATGGATTGCGTTATGACCTTTTTCGGCTCAAGCGCAAACGATGCCTGCTTTAATGCGTGGCTAACCGATGTCACCACGGAAAAGGATAGAGGAAGGGCTGAGGGAATTAACTCAATGATGCCACTTGTTGCAATTCTTTGCGTGTTTGGTGGCTTCATGGGTCTTGACCAGTCAATAAGCGAGAGCTGGACGGTTATATTCCTTGTTATAGGCATAGCTGTTGTTATAATAGGCGTGCTTGGCTTTTTCCTTATAAGCGACCCA
The DNA here is from genome assembly GCA_017625275.1 of Clostridia bacterium. Classification (GTDB taxonomy): domain Bacteria; phylum Bacillota; class Clostridia; order Oscillospirales; family CAG-272; genus RGIG2000. The sequence goes on along the minus strand of JAGALI010000241.1, from coordinate 25,199 downwards.
CAAATTAAAACAGAGCAAAATCAAAGCTATTTTAAGAATATATTCTATGGCTTTCGTCCAAGCGTAATAAAGCAAAGCCCTGTGCTATATATGCTTCTTTTTGCGTTTGCTGTATTTGGAATATCAATCCAAATCTTTATGCCATATCTCATAATCTATTATGAAAAATCACTTCAAATGACAGATTATGTGTTTATAATGGCACCAGCAATTATACTTGCCTCGGTGTTTACGGCGCTTTGGGGCAGGGCATACGATAAGCTACGCTTTAAAAAATCAGTTGTGGTGTCAGTTTCGCTTCTTGCACTGGGATATATAATCCTTATTTTCACGCGCACAGCCCTGCCTGTGTTTATCGGCTCGCTTCTTATGATGTGTGGCTATCTTTCATCAATGGCAGTTTTTGGCGCGTCAATTCGTGATAACACTCCAGAAAACAAGTCAGGAATGTTCCAAGGACTTAGAATTGTGGCACAGGTTTTAATTCCAGGTGTTATAGGCCCTATGATAGGAAAGGCAATTTTAAAGGATGCCGAAATTATAACAAATGGCGATGGCACAACCTCGTTTTTGCCAAATGAAAGCATATTTACAGGCGCCTTGGTTGTGGTTATAGTGCTTGGCGCGCTTTTGGTGCCTATGCTTATGCTTATGAATAAGCTTCAAGCACCAAGGCTTCGCACTCTTTACACAAGGGAGGGTGAGGAGCACGACCCTTGCGCGTGGGATGAGTATCCACGCCCACAGCTAAAAAGAGATTCATATTTCTCTCTTAATGGTGAGTGGAGCATATCAATAAATGGTGGAGCAGAGGAAAAAATACTTGTTCCATTTCCACCAGAAAGCCCTCTTTCTGGAATAGGTAGGACACCAAAAAGGGTCACAAGGCTTGTGTATAAGAAGGAGTTCACCCTGCCATGCGAGCTTGCAGGCGATAGAACTATACTGAATTTTGGCGCATCAGACCAAATTACAACAGTATACCTAAACGGCAAGGAGATTGGCAAAAATGTAGGTGGATATTTGCCATTTTCGTTTGATATAACAGACGCGCTTGAGCAAAATAATATGCTTGAGGTGCGTGTAGAGGACATGCTCGAAAATCACATTTTGCCATATGGTAAGCAACGCCTTAAAAGAGGAGGAATGTGGTATACACCTGTTAGTGGAATATGGCAAAGCGTTTGGCTTGAGTGTGTGCCTAGCGAGTATATAAGGGCGATGAAAATAGAGCCAAGCGAAAACGGAGCTATAATAAAGGCGCAGGGAGTAGATGAGGCGAAAATCACGCTTGACAATGGCGATGAATATAAAATGAGCGATGGTGTGTGCAAAATAGAGCTGGCTAGCCCTCAAAAATGGTCACCAGAGTCTCCATATTTGTATCACTTTACCATTGAGGCAGGTAAGGATATTGTAAAATCCTACTTTGCCGTACGCACGCTTGAAATAAAAGAGGTAGATAACACCCCTCGCCTATGCCTTAACTCAAGACCATACTTCTTCCATGGACTTTTAGACCAAGGCTATTATCCCGACGGAATTTACACTCCGGCATCGCCTAAAAATCTTGAAAGAGATGTGCTTGAGATGAAGGCGCTTGGCTTTAATACCCTCAGAAAGCATATAAAAATCGAGCCAGAGCTGTTTTATTACTACTGCGATAAGCACGGAATAGTCGTTTTTCAGGATATGGTGAATAATGGAGCATATTCCTTTATTCGAGATACAGCCCTACCAACAATAGGTGTAAAGACGAGAAATGATAAAGGGCTTCATCGTGATAGCGCAACAAGACAGGCGTTTGAGGATGCGATGCGAGGAACAGTAGACGCACTTTATAATCACCCATGTATATGCTATTGGACTATTTTTAACGAGGGCTGGGGACAATTTGATAGTGCAAGAATGTATGAGCTACTAAAATCACTTGATTCCTCACGCTTCATTGACACAGCCTCAGGCTGGTTCAAGGGAGCACCAAGCGATGTCATAAGCGAGCATGTGTACTTTAAGCGCGTAAAAATGAAAAAGGGAAGCGCCCCTCTTGTGCTAAGCGAGTTTGGTGGCTATTCCTGCAAGCTAGAGGGACACTCCTTTAATCTTGATAAGACCTATGGCTATCGCTTCTTTGAGAAAAAAGAGGACTTTATGGACGCCCTTGAGGCTCTTTACAATGACGAGATAATCCCACTTGTAAGGGAAGGGCTTTGCGCCTCAATCTATACACAGGTATCCGATGTAGAGGATGAAACAAACGGACTGCTAACCTATGACAGACGTGCCCTCAAGGTAGATGTTGAGCGAATGCTCAAAATCGCACAAGGACTTAAAATATAAAAGAAAAGACACAATCCTGCGATTGTGTCTTTTTGCTTTAAAGCGAGCTTGTCTACTTTTGTTCTGCGCTTATTTAACAGCCCCTACAATGGTCCAATCACTATCAGCAAAGGCAACGCCATCACCCTTAGCACGAACATATATAGTGTCGTTCTTGCTGATAAGATAGCCCTCGGAGTCGCCTTCAACGGAGATTTCCTCTCCATCATTTATGCGAATAATATAGCCACTTGCCCTGGCGTTCTTTTCCCAAAGCACCAAAACCTGCTCGCCAACCTCCTTAGAGGTAACGATAGGCTTGGGTAGCTGAATAAGACCTCTTGTAATCGCCTCGCTCCATTCGCTTGATGTGTATTTTTCGCCATCACCAAGCGCGCGCACGCAAATGCTCTCACCAGAGAGAATTAATATCTTATTTACGGTGTGCTCAACAAAAACGGGCTCACCATCGTTTATTTTGTATTCGTATCCAACAGCGCCCCCTTGCGCTTCCCAGCTAACCTCGCCAAATTCGCTAATTGTCAACACAGGAACAGCAAGAGTGCCACCCTCATCATCTCTTTCACAGCTGGAGCAGGAGCAAAGAGACAAGGCAGATAGGACACAAATTATAAGACATAAAATCTTTTTCATAAACGCTCCTTATTTTTCAAAAATTGTACCATATGTATCCTTGTATTCTTGAATACTTATTTTTCCAGTCTCAAGCACAAAGAAATATGGAGAGGTGGGGGAATTAATAATTTTAATTCTCATAACACTTATTGCGTGACGGTCGATTTTCTCGAAAAGCGCATCAAGCTCGCGCCCCTCAGCATCTCCCTCTTCGTGCCCTGGATAAACGGCAACAAGTAAGATTGAGCGCGCATCAAGCAAATCAATCGCACCAAGCACGGCAGGAATTGTCGTTTCACGCATGGTGGTTATATTTTTATTGCCACTGCCTGGCAAATAACCGAGATTGAACATTCCAGCCTTGATTTTTTCCTTGATGTAAAGCTTAAGATTTGAGTGGCTGTCATTTATTAGCGTGTAATTTTGTGGCGCACCCTCGCTTATAAGACGGGCACTTGTGCTCTCAAGCGCACTAGGCTGAATATCAAAGGCATACACCCTGCCGTTTTCACCAACGGTCCTTGATAGAAAAAGAGTGTCATGTCCATTTCCCATCGTGAAATCTGCACACACATCACCCTTTCCAAGGTGTGATAAAATAAAGCTTTTTTGCAAAGCAAGCAGGTCAGTCATAAGCACCTCTTTGTCAAAATAGTAAGTTATTTATATTATACAATCTTAAAGGTCGTGTGTCAATTAAAAAGGAGAAATATAAAAATTCTTTTAAAAAAATAAAAAAACATATTGACAAGTAAAAAAATATATGTTAAAATAACAACCGTCGCGAGATATTATGCTGGTGTGGCTCAATGGCAGAGCAGCTGATTTGTAATCAGCAGGTTGTTGGTTCGACTCCGATCACCAGCTCCAATCTCGCGATTTATATGGGGGAATTCCCGAGCGGCCAAAGGGGGCAGACTGTAAATCTGTTGTCACTGACTTCGCTGGTCCGAATCCAGCTTCCCCCACCATAACAGAAAAGCGAGCACCAAGTGTACTCGCTTTTCTGTTATGATAGGGAAACGTCTTCGTACCAGGTCTTGCTCGCAAGACTCTGGTTCGATTTAAGTGAAGCGTCAATCATCGCCAAAGGCGATCATCCAGCTTCCCCCACCACAAAAAAAGGACACCAATTCGGTGTCCTTTTTTTGTGCGAGGAAGCGTCTTCGGACAGCCTTCTTGTCTTCGACAAGAATCTGGTTCGATTTAAGCAAAGCGTCAATCATCGCCAAAGGCGAGAATCTAGCAAAACAAAGAATAAAGCAATCACTCACAAGCGTGGGTGTTTTTTTCTTTTACTACTTGATTTTAGTGGGAATTTTTTATATAATCTTTTTAGAGAGCTAGATATATCTAGGAGGAAAACAAATGAACGAAATTTATACAATATGCGCTGAGGAAAGGGTGCTTATAGACAAAAGACCTAAAATGGTTGAAAGGGAGAACACAATGGCAAGGGATGAGACCTTGTCCTTTCAGGTTGCGTATAAAATAGAGTGGCTTCAAAAGGAAATAGAGGTAAAGATAAAAAGTCCGATAAAAAAGTACATAACCTACAGACAGGTTGAATATGTTCCCTGCACAACTCCTGTTCTAGGCGCAACGGATGACTATTATTTAACCAAAAAGCCATTTTTATGCCCAGATGTTTTGTGCTCCTGCGAGAAGCGTAAGCCAACGGCAAGATTAGGCTCATACAATAGTATATGGTTTACCATAAAGGGCGATTTAACCCCAGGTGAATACCCAATAGAAATTTCGCTTGAGCAAAATGGATATGTTATCGGAAAAGCAGAATATAAGGTTACGGTCCTCGATTTTTATCTAGGAGAAAGCACTCTTGTATATACAAACTGGTTTCATTATGATGGTCTTGCCCAGTATTATAATTTGAAGGTGTTCTCACCCAAATACAACAAAATAATGTACAATTTTATAAGCTGTGCCGTAAGACATGGAATGAATATGCTTTTAGTGCCTATGTTCACCCCACCACTTGACACAAGAATGGGAAAGGAAAGGCTGACTGTACAGCTTGTCGATGTTACCAAGACAGAGGCTGGATATGAATTTGATTTTGCACGCTTAATTTCCTTTATGAAAAAGGTAAGGGAGCTTGGCATTAAGTACTTTGAAATGAGCCATCTATTTACCCAATGGGGTGCGAAATTTGCACCGAAAATAGTGGCCAAGGTGAACGGAAGAGTAAGGCGCATTTTTGGCTGGGAGAGTCGTGCAGTAGGAGAGGAATACGAGGCGTTTTTGGGCGCATTTTTACCTCAGCTTGTTGCCACACTGAAGAAGGAAGGGCTATATCAGGATTGTCGCTTCCATATCTCCGATGAGCCAAATGAGCAGTGTCTTGAGGACTATAAAAGCGCAAGAAGAATTTTCAAAAAATATGCACCAGATGCTCCAGTAATGGACGCACTTAGCCACTACGAGTTTTACAAGCAGGGGCTTGTTGATGGTGCCATTTCCTCAACAGCGCATATTCAAGCCTTTCTTGATAATAAAACCCCAAATTTGTGGGCTTATTATTGCTGTGCAGAGACACACTCCTACCTATCTAACAGATACATGTCGATGTCTGGAGAGAGAATAAGGGTGCTTGGCATGCAAATGTACCTAAACGATATTAAGGGCTTTTTGCACTGGGGCTATAATTTCTACAACTCAGTTCTTTCCGATGAGGCTGTTGACCCATATTTGATTACAGATTGTGGAGGAGGACTGCAAAGCGGAGATGCGTTTTCTGTTTATCCAGGCAAGGACGGCGCGCTTGATTCCATTCGCCACGAAAACTTTTATGATGCAATACAGGACTATATGCTCTTTAAGCGCTTAGAGGAGAAAATAGGAAGAGAGGGTGCCGAGGCGCTTCTTCTTGAAAACGGCTTTAAAAGGACATTTACCGATTATCCTCATAGCATAAAAGCTCTTAAAAGGATAAGAAGGCTCGCCCAAAGGGCGCTAGCGAAATAAATAGGGCGCACCCTGTGGTGCGCTTTATTAATTTTTAGTAATATTCTAAAAGAATAAGTCGTTTATTTCTTGTTACCCCCTTGAAAAATTTAAAATTTTAATGTAAAATAGTACAAGCAATTAAATAAAACGGAGAATAACTATGGAAAAAATCAAAATGACAACTCCCCTCGTTGAGATGGACGGAGATGAAATGACCAGAATTATCTGGAAAATGATAAAGGACGAGCTTCTTTTGCCTTTTATCGACCTAAAGACAGAATATTACGACCTTGGCTTGCCAGAAAGAGAGCGCACCAAGGATAAGGTTACATATGATTCGGCATACGCAAACCAAAAGTATGGTGTTGCAGTTAAGTGCGCAACCATCACCCCTAACAAGCAAAGAGTAGAGGAATATAACCTCACAGAAATGTGGAAGAGCCCTAATGGTACTATTCGTGCAATTCTTGATGGTACTGTTTTCCGTGCACCTATTCTTATAGACTCAATTAAGCCAGCTGTTCGCAACTGGAAGAAGCCTATCACAATCGCCCGTCACGCATATGGTGATGTTTACAAGGCAACAGAGCATAGAGTGCCAGCAGAGGGTAAGGCTGAGCTTGTGTTTACAGACAAGGACGGAAATGAGAGCTTCAGAAAGACAATCTACGACTTTGAGTGCCCAGGCGTGCTTCAGGGTCAGTACAATAAGGATAGCTCTATTCGCTCCTTCGCTCACTCCTGCTTCAATTATGCAATTCAAACAAAGCAGGACCTTTGGTTCGCTACAAAGGATACAATTTCAAAGCAGTATGACCAAACCTTCAAGCTCATTTTCCAAGAGATTTTTGATAACGAATACAAGGCTAAGTTCGAGGAGCTTGGAATTGAATACTTCTATACACTAATCGACGACGCAGTAGCGCGCGTAATTCGTTCAGAGGGTGGCTACATTTGGGCGTGCAAGAACTATGACGGAGATGTAATGTCCGACATGGTATCAACCGCGTTTGGCTCACTTGCTATGATGACCTCTGTGCTTGTATCTCCTAATGGTCAGTATGAGTATGAGGCAGCACACGGAACAGTTACAAGACACTATTATCGTTACCTCAAGGGCGAGGAAACCTCAACCAACCCAATGGCAACAATCTACGCTTGGAGTGGCGCGCTTCGTAAGCGTGGAGAGCTTGACGGCCTTGGCGACCTTGTTAGCTTCGCAGATAAGCTTGAGGAGGCTTGCATTGATACATTGAACGATGGAATTATGACAAAGGACCTTGTAGGACTTGTTGTAGAGGGTACACAGGTTAAGGCTGTAAACACCATCGAATTTATCAAGGCTATAAGAGAAAGACTTGAGAAAAAGCTCGCATAAATTAAAAGCAGGCATTGTCCTGCTTTTTGTTTTTTATAATTTTTTTTAGTTTTTCTTGATATTTTTGGGCATAAGTGGTAAAATATAAATAAGGAGCAAAAAAACTATTAGAAAAGCGCCTTAAATCGACACACCCTTGGGGGTGTTAGCTTAAAATGATTGAAAAAGCCGAAGGGCAATCAATAATAAATCAAGAGGAGAAATAGAAATGATTAGAGAAAACAAGTACGCAGGCACAAAAACGGAGCAGAATTTGAAGGCAGCCTTTTCTGGTGAGAGTGAGGCTAGAAACAAGTACACCTACTTTGCATCAGTTGCAAAGAAGGAGGGCTATGAGCAAATCAGTGCACTCTTCTTAAAGACAGCAGAGAACGAGAAGGAGCACGCAAAGATGTGGTTCAAGGAGCTAAATGGCCTTGGAGATACTGCCTTTAACCTTGAGTCTGCTGCTGATGGCGAAAACTACGAGTGGACAGATATGTATGCAGAATTTGCTAAGGTTGCTGACGAGGAGGGCTTCCCAGAGCTTGCTAGAAAGTTCCGTCTTGTTGCAGCAGTTGAGAAGCATCACGAGGAGAGATATCGTGCGCTTCTTAAGAATGTAGAGACTGCTCAGGTATTTGAAAAGAGCGAGGTTAAGGTTTGGGAGTGCCGTAACTGTGGACACATTGTTGTTGGTACAAAGGCTCCAGAGATTTGCCCAACCTGTGCACATCCAAAGGCATACTTTGAAATTCACGCTGAAAACTATTAAGCAGGGTGCGTTAATTAAACAGATTAAAGAGATTTTGCGTCGCGCAAAATCTCTTTTTTGCTAAAAGCGTCTAATTTTGTCTAAGGTATTTACAAGAGTAAATAAATGTGATAAAATAATGACATCAAGACAAAAAAGGAGAAGGCTACTATGGGCGAAAGGACAAACAAAATAAAGCTTTTAAAGCTTTGGGAGCTACTTTCTCAGGAGACAGACCCTGAGCATCCAATGGGTACACCCGAAATTTTAAAAAGACTAAAGGATATGGGAATTGATTGCGATAGGCGCACCCTTTACGACGATATAAAAACACTAAACAATTATGGCTACGAGATAGACTGCTCTCGTGGGGCGTCAAATGAATATAGCGTTGATGTTGGCGCGTTTGATTTGACGGAGCTTCGTATTCTTATGGACGCCGTGCAGGCAGCAGATTTTATAACTGAGAAGAAAACCGATGTTTTAGTCGATAAGATTGCACATCTTGCAGGAAGCCGTAGGGCAGAGGTGCTAAAGCAAAATATAGTTGCTTTTAATAACACAAAAAGCACAAACGAGCATATATATTATGCTGTAAATGAAATATCGACAGCAATAATTGAGAATAAAAAAATTGAATTTACATATTTTAATTATGACGCAGGGCATGAGCGCGTTTACAGAAGAGATACAAGGGGAGAGCTGAAGGTTTATGTTGTGAACCCCTATGCCACAATCTTTTCCGATGATAAATACTACCTTGTTTGCTACGATGATAAGCACAAGACAATGACTCACTATCGCGTTGATAGAATGGAAAGGGTTAGGGTTCTTGATGAGGATATAACCCCATGCGCTGAGATTGAGGGCTTTGATATCGGCAAGCATAATAGACAGGTCTTCTCAATGTATACAGGCGAAACAAGACGCGTGACAATTGAGGCAGAGTCGTCGCTTACAGATGTTATCTTTGATAAATTTGGAGATATTAAGCTTACGGAGCGCGATGACAAGGTCCGCTTCGAGGCAGAGGTTCAGGTTTCTCCTACCTTTATTGCCTGGTGCTGCTCGTTTGGCAATCGTATGCAGGTAATCTCTCCACCAACAGTTGTTCATAGCGTAAGGGAGTATGCACACGAGCTTTACTACCTATATTCAAAAAACAAATAAGGAAGCACAATGATAGATTTAGCATTTACTTTAACAAGCGTAGGGCTTGGCGTTGGCTTGGCTATGGATGCGTTTTCCGTTTCGATTGCAGATGGAATTAGTGAGCCTAAAATGAGCACTAAAAAGGCAATAGGAATTGCTGGCGTGTTCGCTTTTTTTCAAGCGCTGATGCCTCTTGTCGGCTGGATATTAGTTCATACGCTTGTTCAAAAATTCAAGGCGTTTGAAAAATTTATTCCCTGGATAGCGCTTGCCCTGCTTTGCTACATAGGTGGAAAGATGCTATACGAGGGCATTCGCGCAAAATGTGAGTGTGAGCGCGTGCAAAGGCTGACCCTTGCCACCCTTTTAGTGCAGGGAATTGCCACCTCAATAGACGCACTTTCTGTAGGCTTTACCATTGCAGAATATGAGCTTTTGCCAGCTATAATCTGTGCGCTCATAATTGCCACAATCACCTTTGCCCTTTGCTTTACAGGTGTTCATATCGGCGAGAGGGTTGGCTGTAAATTCTCAAATAAGGCTAGTATAGTCGGTGGGGTTATCTTAATTCTCATAGGAATAGAAATTTTTATAACTGGAATGATTTAATGATAAAAGAGCCTGAATTTTGGGCTCTTTTGTTGACTTTTTGAAAAAATAGTGCTAATATATAAGCATGGTTAGTTTATGCTAACTTAAATAAGCTAGGAGGGAGAGCATATGAAAAGATTTGACATAACAGGAATGAGCTGTAGCGCCTGTGTCTCGCGCGTTGAAAAGGCTGTGACAGGCGTTGATGGCGTTCAAAAATGCTCTGTAAGCCTGCTTACAAATTCGATGCTTGTTGAGGGAATAATAGACGACGAGGTAATAATATCAGCAGTCAAGGGCGCAGGCTATGGCGCGATAAGGGCAGAGGATGTAACCGCCACCGATGAGCGCTTTGCTGATAAGGAAAGCCCTGCTTTAATAAAGCGCCTTATTTGGTCAATCGGCTTCCTTTTGGCGCTTATGTACCTTTCAATGGGACACGTTATGTGGTCGTGGCCACTTCCGTCGTTTCTGTCGGACCCTATAACAATTGCACTTTTGGAGCTTATCCTAGCGCTTATCGTCATGGTGATAAACCGAAAATTCTTTATAAGTGGAGCTAAGGCGATAATAAATCGCTCGCCCAACATGGATACACTCGTTGCCCTAGGCTCTGGCGTGTCGTTCCTTTATAGCACATACATTTTTGCTCAAATGCTTTTTTCACAAAGCCCACATGGCTATCTGCACGGACTCTATTTTGAAAGCGCAGGAATGATTGTTACGCTTATCACGGTAGGTAAGCTTCTTGAGGCTAAGGCAAAGGGAAGGACAACCTCTGCACTAAAGGCTCTTATGGATTTAAGCCCTAAATATGCAACAATCATAAAGGATGGTGAGGAGATTACCATCAAGGCTAGGGAGCTTTGCGAGGGGGATATATTCGTCGTAAGAAATGGAGAGAGCATTCCTGCCGATGGCATAATAATCGACGGCATGGCAAGCATTGACGAGTCCTCGCTAACGGGAGAAAGCGTGCCAGCTGATAAGGCAGAGGGTGGTGAGGTTAGTGCCTCTACAATATGCACCTCTGGATTTATAAAATGCAGGGCAGAGCGCACAGGCGCAGATACAACAATTTCTCAAATCATAAAAACAGTAGCAGATGCCACCTCAACCAAGGCACCTATCGCTAAAATAGCAGATAAGGTATCTGGATTTTTTGTTCCTGCAATAATTACAATTGCCGTTTTGGTAATGATAATTTGGCTTGTCGTTGGAGAGGGGGTTGGCTACGCAATAGGTCGCGCAATTTCGGTGCTTGTAATAAGCTGTCCGTGTGCGCTTGGGCTTGCAACCCCAGTTGCCATAATGGTTGGTAGTGGAGTAGGAGCTAAAAACGGAGTCCTTTTCAAAACCGCACAGGCGCTTGAGGAAACGGGCAGAGCCAAAATAGTAGCTTTTGATAAAACAGGAACGCTGACCTCTGGCGAAATGCGAGTTAGCGATATAATTCCTTATGGAATAAGCGAGGACGAGCTTTTGTGCCTTGCATATTCCCTTGAGGAGAAGAGCGAGCATCCATTAGGCAGGGCAATAGTTAAATATGCCAAGGAAAGAGAAAGCGAATATATTGAGGGCTTGGATTTCAAAGCGCATGCAGGCGAAGGCGTGCGTGCGATAATAAAGGAAGAAATTGCCCTTGGTGGCAAGGCTGATTTTATAGCCAAGCATGCAGGTATTCCAGACGACGCCTTGAAAATGGCAAGCTCCCTTGCAGAGCAGGGCAAAACACCTCTGTATTTTGCGAAAAATGGAGCGTTTGTGGGAATTATAGCAATCTCCGACACGATAAAGCCATCAAGCAAGGAGGCAGTCGCTTGGCTTAAGTCAAATGGCTTAAGGGTGGTAATGATAACAGGCGATAACGAGCACACAGCGCGTGCAGTAGCAGGCGAGGTTGGAATTGATGAGGTAATCGCTGGAGTTTTACCGAACGAAAAGCAGAGCGAGATTAAAGCGCTTGGCGTACATGGCAAGACTATTATGGTTGGCGACGGAGTAAACGACGCTCCTGCACTGGCAGAGGCTAGTGTTGGAATTGCAATAGGCGCAGGAACAGATGTGGCAATAGATACAGCAGAGGTTGTCGTTATGAAAAGCGACCTTATAAGCGTTTGTAACGCTATAAGGCTTGGAAGAGCTACGCTTAAAAATGTCAAGGAAAATCTATTTTGGGCATTTTTCTATAATGTAATAGCAATACCGATAGCAGCAGGTGCGCTGGCTGGAGTCGGCTTGACTCTTAGTCCAATGCTTGGCGCGCTTGCAATGAGCCTATCAAGCGTTTGCGTGGTTACAAACGCATTAAGACTGAATTTCTTTAAGGCATTAAAGGGCTCAAGCGAGCCAACAGATACAGAGGAGGATGATATGGTAACAGTAATCAAGGTAAGTGGAATGATGTGTCCACATTGTGAGGCAAGAGTTAAAGAGGCTCTTGAAAAAATCGAGGGAGTTGAGAAGGCAAGCCCAAGCCATAAAAAGGGTCTTGTTAAGGTGAAATTCGATGCTCCGGCAGACATCTCCACCATAAAAAGCACGATAGCTGAGGCTGGCTATAAGGTAGAATAAATCACAAATTTTTACTAAAATTTGATTTTTTAGAACAACAGAAAGAGTCGACAGATAATCGGCAAAATGCACAAATTTTTGGATTTTCGAGCCTTCGATTTATTTAATTTTTTGTGCAACCCTACAAAAAACGACAGTGGGGGCCGTTCTCTGTTGACTTTTTCTATTTTCGGGTATATAATAAAAGAGCAATAAAAATAAATTCTGCATAAACATTTTGCAGATAGAATTAATAAGGAGTTTTTAGAAATGAAAAACACAGTAAGAATTTTGATGTGCATGCTTCTTGCGCTTGTTTTCATCTTCGGTGGCGTCGTTGCCTGTGGTAAGGACGAGGAAGAAGGCGGAGGAACTGTACTCATCACCTTCGATTATAGTGAATATGAGGGTGTTGAATGGGACGAGGACTTCGACGAGGAAATGGAAGTTGAGGCCGGTGAAAAGATTGGTGATTTGCCAGCACCAAAGCTTGAGGGCTATACCTTCAAGGGCTGGTATGAGGATGTTGAGGATAGCACAACAAAGCTAAAGAAGACAACAAAGCCAACAGAGGATGCTACATATTATGCACTTTTTGTTGCTAAGACAGAGGGTGGAGATTCCAGTGGTGGTAACTCAGCAAACTGTGCTCAGGGCTTGCACCAATACGCTTATGAATACACAACCCCAACCTGCGATGCGGCAGGTACACAGACAATGAAGTGCTCAGCATGTGGATACACAGAAATTGACCCACTTTACTCAACACTTCCAGCAAACAAGGCACTTGGCCACAAGTGGGCAGAGGACGGCGCTCTTGACCAAGAGGGCTGGACTGTAATTCCTCTTGCAAAGAAGAGAGCTTGTCTAAGAGAGGGCTGTACAGAGGTTGAGCTTGAGACATTTACCGATATTACAGGTAAGTCAACTGTAACTACAACTGGTGGCTTCTATGGTGGACTTAAGGCTGATGTATTGATTGATGGTAAATGGGGCGACGGTCGTTCTACTCAAGAGGGTGGAGACCCATGCTTGTCAAGCTCTAACGGCTCTGCTTGGAGCGTAACCTTCTCATTTGAGAACGCAACAGACGTTGACCAAATCGTATTCAGCGTTGAGGGTAAGGGTAACGGCTCTGGTAAGCCTGTAATTGACGGCTATGAGGTTCGCTTGCTTTACTCTGGCGCAACTGACTACGAGGAAGAGCCAATTCGTTCTGGTTATTTTGCAACTGGCGAATGGGGCAGAGAGAACGGACACTGCATCGACCTTTCAAATATCGATAAGGCTATTATGGGTATAAAGGTTGACATCCTTGCAGGAGCTTATGGTACTGACTATTTCTATGAGGTAGCTGTAGCTCAAATCCCTGAAGAGGAATAATTTTGATTAATGGTAAGCCTCCTCGCTTGAGGGGGCTTACAAGCACTTAATACATTCACAAAAAATCATTCGAGAAAATTAGTGTAGAACACTAAAACGAGGCAAAATTATGAAAAAAAGACTTTTAGCAATTCTTGCTTTGCTTCTGTGCTTGACCTTTATGCTTGTTGCCTGTGGTGGTGATGAAGAGGAAGAACCATCAGAAAACCTTGAGGGTGAGTTTTTCGAGGTAACCTTCAATCTTAACTATGAGGGCGCGCCTGAGCTTGAGGGCAGAGAGGTTGAATACAATCAGAAGATAGGTGAGCTTCCAACACCTTATAGAAAGGGCTTTATTTTTGAAGGCTGGTATGCCGAGGACGACACAGAGTTTACAACCAAGTACACCTCTGCAAAGAAGGTTACAGGTGACCTTGTGCTAGTTGCAAAATGGAGTCCGGAGCCACCATGTGCTCACTCAGCAGGATACAAAACAATAGGTTATACACCTCTTAGCTGTACAACCAACCATATGCTCGTTAAGCAATGTCGTAATCCACAATGTAATAACGAACAGGGTAGAATTATAACAACTCTTATTCAAGAGGCGCAGGGACACGACCTTAAGACAACAAACAAGGAACCAACCTGCTACCAGAATGGAAAAATTATAACAAAGTGTAAGAGAGAGGACTGTGACTACAGGGTTGAGGAGATTGACCCAAATGCATTGGCAACGGGTGAGCATGTATACACAGACTGGTATGTTACACTTGAGCCAACAGATTATGCATACGGCGAAAAGAGACAGGCTTGCATGACAGTCGGCTGTGTTGAGGGTAAAGTTGACGTGGTTGAGCCTAAGAATGTAGCACTCTACGACACTCTTGACATCAAAACCGTTTCACACGGTGACAAGAAGTATGTAAATGTTGCTTCTACTGCAACAGCCTATGCAACATCTCTTTATAGACTTACACTTGCATCTAATGTGCTTGATGGCGCACCTGCTACCTATTGGAGAGCAGACACACTTGTTGACGGCACAAGCTACACAGGTGACCAGCTAACGGTTGAATTCTTGACTGCTTATGAATTTAAGACAGTTGAGCTTGTTCTTCCTAACTATTACGGCTGGGCGCTTGGCGATGATTGCTATGTAAAATATGATGTAGAAATGTTTGTTGATGACGCATGGGTTAAGGTTGGAGAAATCTCTGACGCTGACAACAGAGACCCTAAGTCACAAAAGGTAACAGTATCACTTGCTCTTACTGAGCCAAAGACAACAAGTAAAATTAGATTCACAGTAACTCACGCAGGTCGTTATACTCCTGCAATGATTTGTGAGGTTGCAGCATATGCTTACCTCGGAAACGATCAGGTTCTTAGAAGACCACAGTCTATTGGACCTTTGGCAACAGGCTTTATTACTGGTTCATATAACGCATGGGTTGATTCCAGCGCTGCAAACCTTCTTGATAACAAAACAGTTACTTCATGGTGTACTGACGCCCGTGTATGGTGGGAAAATCCTGTATACAACAGTAACAAGTATCTTGAGGATATTACCAACTGGATGGTTGAATACGGCGTAAAGGATAATCAAAATAATGTTGACCCAACCAAGTCAATTGGCAATGTGGTTGTAAAGGCAAGTAAGGTTATCGTTGGCGAGACCATTGAGGTTTGGGCATGTCGCTCATGGAATGAGCAGAGAATGCAAAACCAAAAGGTTAAGCTAACCGACGAGCAAGGAAACCCACTTCTTGACGAAAATGGTAACGAAATATGGGAAACCCTTCTTGACCCAGAGGGAAAACCACTCAAGGAGCCTGCAAAGGACGAGAATGGTAACGATATTTGGGATACAAAAACCGAATGGATTAGCTTCGGTAAGTATACCGTAAAGGAAGGCGACACAGGCACATATACCTTCACACCTAAATGGAAGGATAGCGAGGGTAAGGAGCAAACATCAGCCCTTGATGGCGTTTCCGTTGTTCGTGTAGAGGTTGATAACTATGGCGCTGACGAGGATAGAGACCACCACTACATCACAGGTGTTACTATTAATGAAAGTGGTACAAATAAAGACTATAATGATATTAAGCTAACAAATAGAAGGAAGGTTTATGCCTCCTTCACATTCCCAACTCCACAATTCATAGCGTATATCCAGATTTCCTGCGATAGTACAAGGGGAAGAGAAATGTCTCTCCAAAAGTGGGTTGAGGATACAAACGAGGCGGATGGTGGATACTGGGTTGAGCTCAAGCGTCTTGAGGTAGGCGATGTATCTGCTCCTTATGCTAAGTTTACAGTTGATATTGGTGAATACCTTACAGCATTCCGTCTTGAGGTAACAAGAGAAACAGCGCGCTTTGGTGCGTATGTAAATGATGTAATTCCTTATACTGTTGCTGAAATTGCACAGACACTTCCAGAAAATGAGTCTTGTCCTCACAAGTACACAAAGGCAGAGCCTGTGGAGATAGTTGCTCCTACCTGTACAAGCGCAGGCTACACTGTTTATGAGTGTATGATGTGTGACAAGAGATGGAAGACAGATGCTATTGAAGCAAACGGCCACAAGTGGGGTCAGGCTGTAGCTGATACAGACCTTAACAACAATAAGGTTAATGAATACTCCTGTACATCAGGCTGTGGTGCAACAAAGCTAGATGTTACAGAATACAGAACAGGCGATGGCTACATTGCAGTTCCAAAGGTAACAAAGTACTACCATAATGCACCTGCATCATGGTCAATGACCTTCGACGATGGTAACTATATCGACACATATGAGTGGGTATATCCAGAGCTTGCGAAGCGTCATATGAAGGCAACAGCTGTTTTGACAATTCAATACTCAAGTGGCTATGTAACAGACTGGAAGAAGTATGTTGCATCTGGTGCATTTGACATCGGCTCTCACTCATCCTTCCACGCAGGACCATTTACAGGCGAAGATATGGATGAAATCACATTGGGATCTGAGATTGACGATGCGTTCTATACTCTTATGAGCTGGGTGCCAGGTCAAAGAGTAATCGGCTTTGCTACACCTAACGGTGCAACAGGCGCAGGAAC
The DNA here is from genome assembly GCA_017625275.1 of Clostridia bacterium. Classification (GTDB taxonomy): domain Bacteria; phylum Bacillota; class Clostridia; order Oscillospirales; family CAG-272; genus RGIG2000. Next base: position 8,415 of record JAGALI010000241.1, on the reverse strand, counting down.
AGCTAACTTTGTAAACGACCTTATGCTCGGTGGACGTAGTGGTGGTCAGGCAGGAACCTATTGTGACCCTGATTCACTCACAACAAGAGAGCAATGGGGTAACCTACCATCTTATATCACCTATAGAACAACAACCTTTGGCGCTTCTGCAAGCGAAAGAGAGGGCGTTGACTATAAGGGCGCTATCGATCATATCGTAAAGAACGGACTTTGGACTGCTGACTGTATCCATACAATTGATGTAGCAGATACACCAGTATTAACCGATAAGTTCAGCGTTCCTAAGAGCGTATTTGAAAAGAAGCTCGACTACTTTGTTAAGACTGGCGTTTGGGTATCCTCCTACAACGAGGCGCTCCTCTACTTCAGAGAGGCACACGCTGCAAGCGTTTCAAGCATGACAGTTGGTAGCACTCAAATTTCTGTTGAAATTACAGATGGACTTGATGATGTTATGTTCCAACAGCCTCTAACCTTTGAGTTTAATCTTCCAAGTGGTTGGACAAATGTAACAGTAACACAAAATGGCGTATCAATCCCTGTTGTTAAAAACGATAAGTATGCACCTAACATGGCTGAGGATATGGCTTGTACAGTTAAGAATGGCGTTCTTTACTTCGACGCAATTCCTGATGCTGGTACAGTTGTAATCTCCAAGGTAGGCTAATAAAACCAAATAAAAAAGCAAGCTTTCGGGCTTGCTTTTTTTGCGCTAAAAAGCAAAAATTTAATAAAAAGTTTACAATTGCTTGCGCGCGAAAAATTTAATGAATAAATCATAAAAATTATATAAAAAATCAAGAAAATTATATGTTAAATGTGCTTTTTGTGAAGAAAATAAACCAAATGTGAAAATTCTGTGAAAAGCCACCGAAAAGGGATTGAAGTCCATTGAAAACCAAAGGAATTTACCATATAATGACAATGGGCAGGGGAAGCTGGGCAAATACCCATCCCCTAACCGTTGGCGCCACCTATAGAGAATGGCGTCAAAATCTCCCTAATCTCTAAATTCGGCCCCCTGCTTTTGGGGCTATGACAAAAAGGAGGAAACGCCTGAAAGGTTAGCTCTAAAAAGTTTGGGAGCGTCCCCAGACTTTGGGCAATTTCCACAAAAAACAAGTCCATATTCAAAAACAAGAAATTCGTTTTTTGTGGAAAATGCCAAAAATCCGAATGGCACGGGTCAAAAGCTTGTTAAAGGTTGCAAAAAAATTGGTCGCGTGCTATAATATTAATATATAATTATAATTATTTAACTAGAAAAGGAGTATAAAATGGAATTTAATGAGGCAATGAAGCCCTATAGAATAAGACTTATGGTTGAAGCTTTTCTTAAAGCGATAATGACCGGCTTGTTCTTTGGACTTGCAGTTTCACTTGTATCTGCTCTCGTTTGCAGATATATCCTAAACGATGTTAGCTTAATACCTGTTCTCTTAACAATCGGCTTAGGTGTAGTGACAGCTGTGGCAATCGGCGTTTCAACCTACAAGAAGCGCTTTAAATCAAATGTGGATAAGCTTGCTAAGAGAATAGACGCTCTTGGACTTGATGAGCGTGTAATCACAATGGTAGAGTACAAAAAGGACCGTTCCTTTGTTGCTAAGGTACAGCGTGAGGACACAATGGAGCGTATCTCCAAGCTCAACGTAAAGCAATTTAAGCTTAGATTACCAATTAGAAGAATCATTTCTTGTGTAGCAATGTTTCTTGTAATTCTTCTTCTCTTTACAATCTTGCCAGCACCACTTTCTGCTGTTGAGAGAGAGGACCTTGAGACAGACGAAAGACTTGAGGAAATCAGAGAGGAGCTTCATGATTTGCTTGACGGCAACTCAGACAAGGTTAAGGAAGACTTCCTTGCAATAGGACATGCGCAAATCGACGATAGAATTGATGAGCTCAAGGAAAACGAAGAGATGACAAATGCTCAAAAGCTTTTCTTGGCTGAGGCGATGAAGGACAGAATCCTTGTTTCGATTGACCTTCAGGTTCAAATCTATGAAATCCGTGCAATGATTGATGAGGCAGATGTTGGAGATAGCTTCAAGACAATGCTTCACGAGCTCGTAGATGCACTTGAGTCCAGACTTGATGTAACCGAGTCCGATGTTGACAAATACGAGGATGTTCGTCAAACAAGAAAGGAAATTGAGGAGCTTATAAAGAAGCAAATCGAATTGTTTGAGCAGACCAAGCAGGATATGGAGCAAAACAACAAGGATGAGCAGGATGCTCTTAAGGATACCGAAAACGAAACTCTCGAGGATATCGCTGATGCTCTTGAAAAGATAGAGAAGGCAGAAACCGAGGAGGAAAAGGAGCAGGCTAAGGAAGAGCTTAAGGATGCTCTTGATAAGATTCCAGAAATGGATAGAAGCGAGCTTGAGGATCTTGTAGAGGATCTTGAGCAGGCTATCGAAAACATGCCTGACACCTCAATGAAGGATGCGTTTGAGGACCTTAAGGAAAACCTTGAAAATGACCTTGAGGATTCTTCAACCGATGCTGAGCTTAAGGAAAATGTTCAAGAGAGCGTTGACCAAGCTAATAAGGACCTAAACGATGTTCTTGATAAGCAGGAGCAATTTGAGGACCTTAAGGATGCTATGGATAAGTTCGACCAAGCAATGGATGACCTTAACAATGCTAAGACCGAGCAGGAAAAGCAGGACGCTCAACAAAAGGTTGACGATGCTAAGCAAGAGGTTAGCGACATCATTGATGATATGAAGAACGACATTCTCAATTCTGATAATGAGCAACAAAAGCAAGACAAGGTTGAGGATTATAAGAATGCTCTTGAGGATATTCTTAATAAGAATGAAAATCAAGAGAATCAAGATAGCTCTGAGCTTGAGGGTGCTATGGAGGACTTGAAGAACGACCTTCAGGACATCCATGATAAGATGGAAGAGGGCGAAAAGATGGATAAGGAAATCAACGACGCCTTCAACAACTTTGAGCAAAATGTTCAGGATTCAATGGAGAACATAGAAAACCTTGAGCAGGCTGGTGAAAACCTTGAGCAAAAATTTGACCAGATGGAGGAAAACCTCGCTGGTGATAAAAAGCATACTGACGACCTTATCGATGACATGAGAGATCAAGTTAATAACAACGAGAATCTTACTGAGGACGCTAAGCAAGAGGCTAACGATGTTATAGATGAGCTTGAGAAGGAATTTGATCAAATCGAGCAGGATAAGCAAAACCAAAAGAATGATCCTACCAACGAAAAGACTGACGAGGAAATCGATCAGGAGGCTAAGGATAAGATAAATCAGGCTATATCTGATGCTAAGCAGGAGCTTGACAAGATAGAGCAGGAGAACGATAAGCAGCAGAGCGAGTCTAGCGACGCCATGAAGGACAACGAAACCATGGAAGAGGTAAGCGATGCGCTTGACAAGGCTGAAAAGGCAGAAACCGACAAGGAATACGAGGATGCTAAGGAAGACCTTGATGATGCTTTCGAAAATGTAAAGGATTCTTATGAGAACCTTGAGGGCGATGACCTCGACCAAAAGCTTGAGGATATCTCAAAGGATATGCAGGATGCAGCCGATAAGCTTCCTGAGAACAACGATTTCAAGAAGCCACTTGAAGACGCAGCTGATAAAATGGATCAAATCGCCAAGGATGAAAACATGACTGACGAGGAGAAAAAGGAAGCAGCTGACGAGGTTCTTGATGAGCTAAACAAGGATATGCAATCAAACATTGAGCAAAACCAAACAGCTGAGCAGATGAAGGACCAAATGCAGCAAACTCAGGACAAGATAAACAATGAAAAGAGTGAGCAGGAGTCCGAGTCTGAGTCTGAGCAGGAGCAGGAGTCTGATCAAAAGTCAGAGCAAACTGGTAAGGGCGAGGAAGAGAAGCCACCTGAAATTCCTGAGGAGGAAGAGGAAGAGGGCGTTGTCAGTGATGGTACAGGCTCAAGCATTGTAAATGGAACTGTTTGGCATCCAAACCTTGGAGATGTTACTGTTGAGGAATACTTGAACGGTACAAACGGCTCACACGTTAACAACCAGATTGACGCATCTAAGGGCGACGAAAACCTTTCTGCTGAAGAGCAAGAGTGGAACAACTCATGGATGCAACAGGTTCAGGGCTGGGGCACAGCAACTCAAAAATAAATAAAATCGCATAATTAATATTTAGGGAGAATTTAGAGATTATGGAAAACATGGAAAATAAAAACGTTAATAATGGAGCATCTGCCGGCAAAGCATCGGCAGATGCTTCTGCTGCTAATAAGCAGTCTGGTGGTATTTCAATATCAACAGTTGGTAGAGATAAAAAGAAGGAGGCACCTGTTGTGGAGCTAAGCGAAAAGGAAAAGGCAAAGATGGCAGCCGACGCTGAAAAGGCAGCAAAGGCTGAAGCAGACAAGAAGGCTAAGGAAGAGGCTGATAAGGCTAAGGCAGACGCTAAGGCTGCAGCTGACGCTGAAAAGGCAAAGGCTAAGGAAGAGGCCGACAAGGCTAGAGCTGCAGCAGATGCTGAAAAGGCAAAGGCTAAGGAGGAGGCTGCAAAGGCTAAGGCAGATGCAGCTAAGGCTAAGGAAGAGGCTAAATTGGCAGCAGAGGCTGAAAAGCTAAAGGCTAAGGAAGCAGCAGCAAAGGCTAAGGAAGAGGCTGCAAGAGCTAAGGAAGAGGCTAAGGCAGCGGCTAAGGCTGAAAAGGCTGGAAAGAATGACGATAAAGCCGAGGAAGCTCCAAAGGCTGAGGAACCAAAGAAGGAAGCGGCTCCAGCACAAGAGGCTCCAAAGGCAGCACCAGCACAACAGCCAGCACCTGTAAAGGAAGAGCCAAAGAAGGCTGAAGCACCAAAACAGGCTGAGCCACCACGCACAGCAGAGGAAATCAAGACAGATAAGCTTGCAGAGGCAGAGCTTAAGCTCTTCGCTGAAAAATGTAAGAGAATCTTCGAAGAGGTTCGTAAGGATATGATCGGTCAAAGAGAGGTTGTTGAATCTACAATCGCAGCTATCATCGCCGGTGGTAACGTACTTCTCGAGGGTGCTCCTGGACTTGGTAAAACCCGTCTTGTAAGATCTCTTGGTAAGGTATTTGACCTTCCATTCTCACGTATTCAGTTTACACCTGACTTGATGCCTGCCGACGTTACAGGTACCAACGTTATTACAAAGGACGAAAACGGAAACCAAAAATTCGAGTTCCAAAAGGGTCCTATCTTCTCTAACATAGTACTCGCCGACGAAATTAACCGTGCTACCCCAAAGACACAGGCAGCTTTGCTTGAGGCCATGCAGGAGCACAAGGTTACAGTAATGGGTGTAACAAGAAAGATGGATGAGCCATTCTTCGTGCTTGCTACACAGAACCCAATTGAGCAGGATGGTACATACCCACTTCCAGAGGCTCAGATGGACCGTTTCATGTTTAAGATTATCGTTCCAAACCCATCAGCTGAGGAGCTTGGACAAATCGTTAATATGACACATAAGACCATGGAAGAAACTGCGCAAGCAGCTTGTAATGGTGAGGAGCTTCTCCGAATGAGAGCCGTAGCTAAGACAATCCCTGTATCAAGCGAGGTTCTCCACTATGCGATGGTTCTTATCGCAGCAACACACCCAGACAGTGCAGTTGCACCAGAAACAACAAAGAGATATATCCGTGCAGGAGCATCTCCTCGTGCTGCGCAGGCTATTATTACTGCAGCACAGGTAAGAGCTCTTATCAACGGCAGATATAATGTATCCTATGATGACATCAACTCACTTGCAGTTCCAGTTCTTCGTCACAGACTCAAGCTCGGCTTTGAGGCTGTTACCTCAAAGATGTCACCAGACGATGTAGTAAGAAGTCTTATTGCAGACCTTAACAACGTTTCTACTGCAACAGTAGAAAAAAGTGCCGGAAAAAAGAAAAAGTAATTTAAATAGGCGGTAAAAATGAAAAGAAGAATATTAGACGGTGCGTTTCTTGACCGTCTTGATGCTGCCTCTTTATTGCTTAAGAATCCAATGACGGGTTACTTTGGTGGTGGCCGTAAGGCGCGCTCCTATGGTAGTACGGTAGAATTTGCCGACTTCCGTGAATACTTTCCAGGCGACGATATTAGACGTATCGACTGGAACGTATATGCCCGTTTTGAAAAGTACTTTATAAGACTTTTCACGGATGAAAGACAGATGCACAATCACATTTTGATTGACTGCTCAGCGTCGATGGCATGTGGTGAGCCTGAAAAGGCAGAGCAAGCCCTTCGTATAGCGGCGGCATTTGGATATCTATCGGTTTGTGCAATGGACCGTGTCTCCTACAAGCTCCTAAAGGGCAACAAGGCGGAGGACATCGGCTTCACTGTATATAATAAGGATTCCTTCTATCGTGCAGCTCAAGTGCTCGAGAACACAGACTTTGAGGGTGAAACAGACCTTGAGGCATCAATAGTTGGAATTCCATCACCAGGATATGATGACGGTGTAACAATAATTATTTCGGACTTTTTGACAGAGAGTGACTGGAAGAAGGCAATAGATTTCTTGACCTTTAAGCGTAGAGAAATCCTTTGTATTCAGATTCTTTCACCTGACGAATTGTATCCGAACTTTGACGGACGCGTTCATATGATTGATGCTGAGTCGATATCGCTAGAGGACTCAAAGAACATGAGAATGCGTATTACAAGAAAAATGGTTGAGGCCTACCAAAAGGCATTTGATGATTACGAAAAGGAGCTTATTGACTATTGCGCCGCAAGAGAGGCTACCTTCTTTACAGTATCATCAGATGATCCAATAGAAAAGGTTATTTTTGGAAAGGGATATGAGGCGGAAATAATAAAATGAGTTTATTGCAAGGCTTGGGTTTACTTGGCCTACTTGGCATTCCGATTATTATACTTATTTATTTGCTTAAATCAAAGTATACACAGAAGCCAGTGTCAAGTACCTTTATATGGCAACGAAGTCTTAAATACCTTAAGACACGCTTGCCCCTAAACTTTACATTTTCACTATTGCTTGTTTTGCAATTGTTAATGGTCATACTTGCAAGCTTGGCGCTTTCCAGGCCTACAATTATCCCATTTGCAACGAAGGATACGATTATAGTGCTCGACTCCTCAGCGAGCATGAAGACCGTAACCGATAACGGAAAAACAAGATATGAGCTTGCACTTGAAAAGCTTGAAAGCGAAGCAAATTCTGCAGGTGAAAATAATAAATTTACAGTTATTAATGCCGGAACTAAAGCAGAGTCCTTGACTGTTAGAAGCTCTAGTAAGGCAGAGGTTTTGAACAAGCTCAATGAAATCGAATGCACTGATGGAACACCAGATATAGATGGTGCACTTCAGCTAGTAAATAATGTTCAAAACATAAATCCAGAGGCAAAGGTTTATTTCTACACAGATAAAACCTATATGGACCAGTATGGTATAGAGGTGGTGGACTTCTCAACCGATGAGGATATAAACATAGGCATTACTAGCCTTACAGATTCTCTCATGGGTGGAAGATTCCTCTTTAACGCTGTTGTAAATAACTTCAGCCAAGAGGAGCAGGAGATTACTGTAGTATTCTATATGGATACGGAAATTGACGGTGTTAATAATTCCACCGAGCACAGAAGGGCCAACTACACACTCCCAGCTGATTCAAAGAATGTAATTACCTTTACTAATAACGAGGCTAATGTTATTGAAGGAAACCTTTTCTTCCAAATTGACAAGCTCTCGACATATGAAAGCGTAAGAGTTGAAATTATCGCTGAAAACGACGGACTTGACACAGACAACTCAAGAACAATTTACTGTGCAGCAGAAAACAGAGTAAAGATTCTTGTTGTTAGTAAGGACGCAGTTATGATGAAGGCAGAGGACGGATCGTCCGTTGCAGATGTAAATGCAACCACCTTCCTTGTAGCAGTTCTTCGTGTTCTTGGACATTCGTTAAGTAACAAAACAGACATTAAAAAGGAGCTAAGTCAGGTAAATAATGGTGGCGCGATAGAGGGCTATGACCTTTATATCTTTGAGGGAGTTATGCCAGCTGTTTTACCAGACGATGGAGCAGTATGGTTTGTAAATCCACCATCTGATCCTGTAGGCACATCTATTCAGCTTTCTGGAGTTGAGCCAATTGAGGCACCAGAGGGAAAGCCGTATCAGTTCATTGCCGAGGTAGAGAACGATACAGAGGCCTACAAGACACTCACCAAAAACATAGGTGGTGAAAATGGCTCAAGAAAGATTTATGTAGGTAAATTCTGGCCAATTAAGGATACATCAGGTACATACGAGTCAGTCTTTAACTGCCACGGCAGTGGTCAAACAAAAACCGTAATGCTTGCAGGCAGAGAAAATAATGTAAGAGTTGTTTGCTTGTCACTCGACTTGCACAAGACAAACCTTACAATGCTTATTGACTTC
>JAGALI010000240.1 GCA_017625275.1 Clostridia bacterium | reverse complement strand
TCCATCATCTCCTGATATTATAGTGGCCTTACCATCAAGAATAATACCAATGTTTCTTGCTGAATCAGCACTAAGCATGACATTGTCCTTTTTATATGTTACAATTTCACAGCCCTCAAAGTCACAACAGTGCTCGATATCCTTTTTTGATATGTTTTGAAAAAGAAAAGTATCTTTTAAAATTTCAGTAATGTTTTCCACAAAAACAACCTCGCAAAAGTGTATCATTTGATACACATATTATAACTTGAATTTCGAATTTTGTCAATAATATTTTCAATAAATGTATTGATTTTTTTTAGCAAATAAGATATTATAATAATAAAGAATATAAAAATATCCAAAAGGAGTAAAAATATGGCGATTTTAGTAACTGGCGGAACTGGATTTATCGGCTCTCATACCGTTGTTCAGCTCTTAAACGATAATAGGGAGGTTGTTATTGTTGATAATCTTTGCAATTCAAAGCTTTGCGTTCTTGACAGAATAAAAGCAATAACCGGTAAAGAGGTTAAATTTTATAAGGCAGACCTTTTGGATTTTGATGCAATTGACAAGATTTTCAAGGAAAACAAAATTGATTCTGTAATTCATTTTGCTGGCTTAAAGGCTGTTGGCGAAAGCGTTCAAAAGCCAATGCTATATTAACATAATAATATTACCGGAACTCTAAACCTAACAAAGGCTATGGCAAATAATGGCTGTAAGAGGATTGTTTTCTCATCTTCTGCCACTGTTTACGGCAATCCTAAAAGTGTTCCAATCAGAGAGGATTTTCCTCTTTCAACAACTAATCCTTATGGTGAAACCAAGCTAATGATCGAAAGAATTCTTTCTGATATTGTAAAATCTGATCCTGCTTGGAGCGTTTCTATTCTTAGATACTTTAATCCAATAGGAGCTCATGAAAGTGGCTTGATTGGAGAAGATCCTAAGGGTATTCCAAACAATCTTTTGCCATACATTGTTAAGGTTGCTTCTGGCAAATATGATCATTTAAGTGTGTTTGGTAACGATTATAATACACATGATGGCACAGGTGTTCGTGACTATATTCACGTGGTTGACCTTGCAAATGCGCACCTTAAGGCTCTTGATAGGGCTGCCAAGGTGACAGGAGTAGAACATTTTAATATTGGAACAGGTAATGGATACTCGGTTCTAGATATTGTTAAGGCGTATGAAAAGGCAACAGGACTTACTGTAAAGTATGAAATTGCACCACGCCGTCCAGGTGATATTGATGCTTGCTATGCTGACCCTACAAAGGCTTACGAGGTTCTTGGCTGGAAGGCCGAATTTGATATTAATAAGATGTGTCAGGATTCTGCAAATTGGCAAAAGAAAAATCCAGATGGATATGGTGAATAAAAGATGATAGAGAAGTCTTATTTTGATAAAATGCCTTCTGGAGAGGATATTTTCTCATACAAGCTCACTAATACAAGCGGTTCAAGCGTGAAAATTTTGACCCTTGGTGGTAGGATAAATGAAATAAATGTTCCAGATAAAAACGGAAATTTTGCCGATGTTGTATGTGGCTTCGATAACGCAAATGATTATTTGAACGACAGCGCTTACCAAGGTGCGCTTATAGGCCGTTTTGGAAATCGCATTAAGGATGCAAAATTTACACTTGATGGGGTTGAATATAAGCTATTTGTCAACAATGGCAAAAACCATCTTCATGGTGGCAAAATAGGCTTTGATAAAGGCTTTGGAATGCAAGGTCATGGCAAATTGGCGGAGATATGTTTCTCGAGCTTTCGCTTTTTAGCGCTGACATGGATGAAGGATATCCTGGTAATCTAAATGTTGTTGTATTATATACATTCAACGAGGAAAATGTCCTTTCAATTAATTATAAGGCTACAACTGACAAGAAAACAGTTATAAATCTTACAAATCATTCTTATTTTAATTTGGGTGGCTACGGTTCAGGCGATATTATGAGTCACAAATTGTGGCTTGATGCAGATAAAATAACCGAAACCGATTCTGATCTTATCCCAACAGGAAAAGAGCTGGATATTGCCGGAACGGCTTTTGATTTTAAAGTTGAGAAGCTTATTGGCAAGGATATTGATGCAGATGATATTAATATCAAAAATGGTCAAGGATACGATCATAACTATGTTTTGAATACAAATGGAGAAGTCAAGCTTTTTGCAACTCTTACTGATACCAAAACAGGACGCGTTATGAAGGCTTATACAAATCAGCCATGTGTTCAAATTTATGCTGGTAATTGTATAAATCCTACCGATCCTCCATTTAAAAATGGTATAAAACAGGTTAAGCGTTGCGGAATTTGCTTTGAAACTCAGCATGCACCTGATGCACCCAATAATCCTTTGTTCGTATCGTGCGAGCTTAAGCCTGGGGAACTTTATAATTATACAACAGTATTTAAATTCGAATAAATTTTTAAAAGCCACATATTTTTGTGGCTTTTTTAATATATTGTATCGATAAGAGATAAATAATAATCTTAGGAGTCGATATGATATATTTTTCGAATATTGAAGAAAGATGCGAAAAAATGGCTAGATATCTTATAGATAATAAAACTACCGTTCGTGAAACTGCAAAAAAATTTGGAATAAGTAAATCAACGGTACACAAGGACATTACGGATAAATTATACAAAATAAATCTTTTCCTCTATAATGAGGTTGCCAAAATATTAGAGGTTAACAAGAAGGAAAGACATTTGCGAGGTGGCGAGGCTACTAAAAGAAAATATTTAATTGAAAAGAATGCTGACAATACATAGATTGATTTGACCATTCTTAAAATTTTATAGCATTTAAGGTGTTAGATCAAAAACGATAAAAATTTTGCCGTTTTCAAGGATGGTATAAAATGCAAAAAATATCACCTCGTGAAAACACGATTATTTTTTGCTGTTCTGATGAAGTCATCATAAAGGATAAAAATTTTGGGAAGAGTTTTTTGCTGTTTATAACTTTGAATACATTTTAAAATAAGAAAAACGAAAAGCGCTTTCAAAAAGCGTTTTTTTCTTATTAGTAATGATAAACTGTATTATTATAAATATCTTATTAACCAAAAAGCCGAATTAGCTAAATTAGCTGTAATGGCTTATATAGCGGACTTTTGCCATTCTCTATATTATATAAAATTTGCATTTTGTATAATTAGAGCAAGCGATAATTTTGCCCTTATAAGAATACTCTGCGCGAGGTGGTTGCTAAAAAGAACAATCTAAGTCACAAGACGTCGAGTGATATAAGATTGAATTATATTTGTTTTACATCAAAGACATCTAAGATCATAAATTTTGATAAAATGATTTCAATACACATTTCTATAAATTTTTTATTATTTATAAAAATTACTATTGACAACGTTCCTTTTCTATGATATACTGTGTAAAGTAATTTGATTTACACACATTCTGGAGGCTTCTCTATGTTTGAAAAAAACCTTAATATCTCGCTTTTGCTTGATTTTTACGGCGATATTCTCTCTGAACGCCAAAAGGATATGCTTGATCTTTACTATAATGATGACCTTTCCTTGGCCGAAATAGCTGAAAACTACAACATTTCTCGTCAAGGCGTGCGTAGCGTACTTAAAAAAGGCGAAAATATACTTACCGAAATGGAAGAAAAGCTTCATCTTGCTAGTCGCTTCTCTTCTGTACAGGAAAAATCATCCAAAATCGCAAGCGAGCTAGAGCTCATTATCAATTCTATTGATGACAAGCAAATTTCTATTAAGATAACTAGCTTGATTGAAAAGATCAAGGAGCTTGCGGATTAAAAAGGAGGTTTACTATGGCAATGTTTCAAAATTTAGCGGATAAACTCGCTAATGCTTTTAAAAAGTTTAGAAACAAGGGTAAACTCACTGCAGCTGATGTTAAGGAAGGAATGCGTGAAATAAAGCTTGCTCTTCTCGAGGCTGATGTCAACTTTAAGGTTGTTAAAGGGTTTATCAATACCGTTTCTGAACGCGCTGTTGGCGCCGAGGTTCTTGAAAGCCTCTTGCCTGCTCAACAAATAGTAAAAATAGTTAACGAAGAGCTTATTAACCTTATGGGAGCTACTCAAGCAAAGCTTGAAATCAGCTCCAAACCGCCTACAATTGTTATGATGGTAGGTCTTCAGGGTGCCGGCAAAACTACTCATAGTGGAAAAATAGCTGGACTTTATAAAAAGCAAGGTAAAAATCCTCTTCTTGTAGCATGCGATGTATATCGTCCTGCTGCAATAAAGCAGTTGCAGGTTGTAGGCGAAAAGCTTGACATTCCTGTTTATGCAGAAGAAAAAAATCAAAAGCCTGTTTCTATTGCTAAAAATGCACTTGATTATGCAAAAAAGCACGGTCATGACATGGTGTTTATAGATACAGCCGGTAGATTGCATGTTGATGAGGTTCTTATGAAGGAGCTTCAGGATATCAAAAATGCTGTCTTCCCTACCGAAATTTTACTGGTTGTTGACTCGATGCTTGGTCAAGATGCTGTAAATGTCGCTGACAGCTTTAATGAAATGCTTGATATTTCAGGAGTTGTTTTAACAAAGCTTGATGGTGATACTCGTGGTGGCGCTGCTCTTTCTGTTAGATATGTTACCGGAAAGCCTATAAAATTTGTAGGAACTGGTGAAAAGCTTGATACTATTGAACCATTTTATCCAGATAGAATGGCATCAAGAATACTTGGAATGGGCGATGTTCTCTCGTTGATTGAAAAGGCTGAAGAGGCTTTTGACCAAAAGAAGGCTGCTGAGCTTGAAAAGAAGATGAGAGAAAGCACATTTACCTTGACAGATTATCTAGAACAGCTTGCTCAGCTTAAAAGAATGGGCTCCTTAGAAAGTCTTATGGGCATGCTTCCTGGAATGAATACAGGCGCTGCAAAGGATGCTAAAATCGACGAAGGAATGCTTGTAAAAACCGAGGCTATTATCCTTTCTATGACACCTAAAGAAAGAGCTAATCCTGATATTATATCCTCTTCTCGCAAGAAAAGAATCGCTAAAGGCAGCGGAACAACTGTTGAGGATATAAATAAACTTTTGAAGCAATTTGAACAAATGAAAAAGATGATGAAGCAGCTTTCTTCTGGAAAGTTTGGTGGATTCCTTGGAAAACGAATGAAAATGCCGTTTTAATTACGGATTTTTAGATAAAAATTAAAAAATATTAAATAATTCAATTTATTGGAGGAAAAACACAATGGCAGTTAAAATCAGACTTAGAAGAATGGGCGCCAAGAAGGCACCATTTTATCGCGTAATCGTAGCAGATGAGAGAGCACCAAGAGATGGTAAGTTTATCGACGAAATCGGTTACTACAATCCTTTGAGAGATCCAGCTGAAATCAAAATCGACAGTGACAAGGCTACAAAGTGGTTGAACGACGGTGCACAACCTACAGAAACTGTTAAATCTCTTCTTAAGAAGAGTGGCATCGTAAAATAATCTCAAAAGAAAGGTGATTATTTACGGATAATCAGGGTCTGCATATGCAAAATTACAGCACAGTCCTTGGTAATATGGTAAAATCTATCGTAGATAACCCCGAAAAAGTAGTAGTTGCCGAGCAAATTGAGGGTGACGAAATTCTTTTGACCTTAAGCGTTGCTGAGGAAGATATGGGCATGGTTATCGGCAAGCGTGGAAAGATTGCCAAGGCGATACGCACCATAATGAAAACAGTCGCTAAATTAGATGACAAAAAAATTACGGTGGAAATCAAATAAACAAAAACGGAGTTATTCTCCGTTTTTTGTTTTTCTATTGACTTTTTATACCTTTTATATTAAAATATTTATAGTTATTTCATGAGCATTTATAGGAGATTTGTTTATGTTAAAGCCAATTAAGCTACAACCAATATTTAAAGAGATAATTTGGGGTGGAAATCGTCTCAAAACAGATTATAATAAAATATCTGATCTAAATAATATAGCAGAAAGCTGGGAGCTTACAGTTCGTGATGATGGTATGAATACTATTATTGGAGGCGAATTT
>JAGALI010000239.1 GCA_017625275.1 Clostridia bacterium | reverse complement strand
GTAACACCCTTTTCTTCCTTCATCTTGTCGATGAGCTCCTCAAAGTACTTCTTACCAACCTCCATAACAACGTCGGAGTACATTTGGATAAATCTTCTGTAGCAGTCCCAAGCCCAACGAGCGTTACCGGACTTTTCAGCGATTACGTTAACAACCTCTTCGTTAAGACCGAGGTTAAGAATTGTGTCCATCATACCAGGCATGGAAGCTCTAGCACCGGAACGAACAGAAACGAGAAGAGGATTCTCCTTGTCACCGAATTTCTTGCCAGTGATTTCTTCCATCTTAACGATGTATTCCATGATTTGAGCTTGGATTTCATCGTTGATTTGTCTGCCGTCCTCGTAGTATTGTGTACAAGCTTCGGTAGAAATTGTGAAGCCTTGAGGAACAGGAAGACCAATCTTTGTCATTTCAGCAAGGTTAGCACCCTTACCACCGAGAATTTCTCTCATCTTTGCGTCGCCCTCTTTAAAGAGGTAAACATACTTCTTTGTACTCATTTAAAGTACCTCCATAAAAATAATAATAAACAAATATGATTGGTGCACGAAATTGTCCGTACGAAATAATTATAACATAAAGTTACTAAAAATGGAATATATTTTTTAAAAAATTCTATCTTTATTAAAAATAAAACAAAATCGCGCGCCTAAGCACGCGATTTTTGTAAAAATTGTAAAAATTTTCTAGAAATTAATAAAGCTTTTGATTTATCTTCTTCTCTTACGAGAATGTCCCCTTTTACCCTTGCCTCGGTACAGCTGTCCTTTGCCCTTTTGCTGGCTGACATTTCGTCTTTTTGAGGAGGGGCTTTTCTTTTGTACTAAAATCGGCTTATAGCCAACCACATCGCCCTCGTCAGCACTGACAAGAGAGAAGGTTACACGCCTTGTGACGATATTGGCATCAACCACCTTAATCCTTACACCTTGACCGAGAGCAAATACCCTTCTTCCAGAGGAGAGGGTAAGGCTAGCCTCATCGAAATAAAACGGCGCACCAAGTGATTCAATAGGCACAAGACCCTCGCAAAGGTTATCAAGCCTTGCAAAAAATCCAAATGAGGTTATGGAGCAAATTGTAGCATCAAGCTCCTTGCCAATGAGGTCGCTCATATAAACAGCCTTGTAAAGCTCATCAATTTCACGCTCTGCATAAAGGGCGCGAAGCTCGTTTTGGCTGGACTCTGTGGCGTTTTTCTCGGCATATTTAGAAAGCTTGGACACGCCTTGCTTGTCGGTCTCGCCGTTTAAATAAGCCTTTACAATTCTGTGCACTCCAAGGTCTGGATAGCGCCTTATCGGAGAGGTAAAGTGGCAATAAAGCTTTGTCGCAAGACCAAAGTGCCCCTTTGGCTCGGACATATATTTTGCCTTCATAAGTGAACGGAGAAGCACGCCTGACACAGCCTCGCCCTTGCCAAGCTCCTTAGCGGATTCAAGCACATGAGAAAGCGCCTTGGGTGTGACATTTTCAAAATCTTGAATAGTGGAGGTGTCAACGCCTAAATTGCTCGCGAAAATAGAGAAGGCACGGATTTTTTCAGGGTCTGGGCTTTCGTGAACACGATAAATACAGGGTAGAGAATGCTTGTGCAGAAATTCTGCAACGGCGCGATTAGCGCAAAGCATAAATTGCTCAATAAGCCTTTCGCTCTCGCCACGCTCACGCTTTAAAATTTCAGTAGGATATCCAGTCTCATCAAGAATTATTTGCGCCTCGTCGCTCTCAAGCTCCATAGCACCAGCATCGCTCGCTCTTTTCGCAAGAATATGGTAAAGCTCCAGCATGCTTGAAAAATCATCGAGGATGTGTGCGTATTTTGGGCAAAATTCGCTTGTATCTCCCTTTTCGATTATATCGTTTAGCTCGCTATATACACCACGCACGCAGGAACGAATGATGCTGTTTTGTAGCTGAACACCCGTAATGCTTCCAGTCTTGTCAAGAGAAATGATAGCAGAGAGCGCATATCTGTCAACGCCCGCATTGAGAGAGCAGGCTCCGTTTGAAAGCGCAGGTGGAAGCATAGGCACAACCTTGTCGGTAAAATAAACGCTAGTGCCACGCGACATTGCTTCCTTGTCAAGAAGTGTGTTTTCTCTTACATAATGAGAGACATCGGCAATGTGGACACCTAAGGTGTATCCGTTTTCGTTTACCTCAATAGATATAGCATCGTCAAGGTCCTTGGCGCTTTCGCTATCTATTGTGAAAATTCGTTTGTTACGCAAATCAACACGATTTCCGACACATATCAGCTCGTTTGATGCTTTTTCGGCTTCGTTTAAAATTATATCATCGAAGTAGGACGGGATTGCATGCTCACGCAAGATGGCTCTGTAGTTAGCCTCTCTTGAGGTGTGCTTGCCAAGGCAATCGGTTACCTTAACCGTTACTCTGTCTCCGTCAAACAAAGGGTATTTAACAATTTTACACACCACCTTGTCGCCAGTCTCGGCCTTAACCGAGCTACCTACAATTGTAGCGACAAAATTAAGTCTTTCGTTATCAGGACGCACTATGCCAAACAGCTTGCCCTTGCTATAAAAGCCCTCAAGCTCACCTGTAAATTCTATAACGGCACGCTCGGAAACGGCGATAATCTCAGCCTCGTTTCCTCTACCATAATATTTTGATTTAATACCGAGGCGCTTTGCGATAACCTTATCACCGTTCATAACACCACAGGTCAGGGCAGGTGGAATAAGAAACTCACCCTCGTCACTTGAAACAAATCCAAATTTTCCATGTGATGACGCACTATAAGTACCACGCACGAAAAGTCCCTTTTCAGGAAGCGAAATTTTCCCTTTTTTAGATACGAAAATCTCGTAGCACTCCTCCATTTCGCAAAGTGTTTTAAAAAAGTCCTTTACCAAATGCTCTTTATTACCACACACAAGCTCAAAAAGCTCGTTTGGGGCAAGAGGAGTGTAGAGAGCAGAGCCTATAATTTCTAAAATCTGTTCTTTAATTTCCTTGTTCATAAAAATCACCCCCTTAGAAGAAAAAGGTCGTAAAAAAATCGCCTTGGAAATTCCAAAGCGATTTAGTTGGCTTATGAATAGTATCTTGTAAGCGCGCCCCAAATATCAGGCTCTGGGTTTGCTTGACCGATATAAATAACTAGAGCGAGAACTCCGAATACGATGCTTACGATAATTGTGAGAAGAGTAAGCTTCTTATCAAGTGACTTGCCCTTGCTTTTGCCAAAAAATGTTTCAGCGCCACCAGCGATTGTACCGGATACGCCCTTAGATTTGCTGCTTTGAAGAAGAACTGCTATAACTAGAAATAGTGAAACGGCAATTAGAATACCGCCAAAAATAAAGCTAGCGATTGTTGGAACCATTACTGTTACCTCCTTTGCGTGATAAAATCATTTCAAGTGAAAGTAATTCTAGCACAAATACTTTCAAAAATCAATAGAAAAATGAAAAATTTTAAAAAAATGCAAAATTAATGCTTGCAAGAGCAGCGCGAGTAGGTGTCATGTCCCTCGTCGCGCCCACAATTTGAGCATCTAGCGCACTTGCCATAGATAACAGTTTTTCCGGAGCTTACAGTAAAGCCGTGCTCCTTAAAAAAGTGTTCCTCAATTTCAGCAATAAATTCACAATCCATGTGAATAAGTGCACCACATTTTATACATTTCAAATGAAAATGCTCATTGCACTCTGCACCATGCACAAATTGATAGCATGCGCCACTACGCTCGTCAATTACAAATTTCTTGATTATACCCTGCTCAGTGAGTCTGTCAAGCGTGCGATAAATGGTAGCAGTGCCAACAGAGAGCCCCTGCTCCTTTAGATGATTTATTATATCGCGTGCGCTGACATGGGCACTATTTTCCTTTAAAAAATTGAGAATGAGTGCGCGCTGCCTTGTGTTATATTCAGCCTTCATTTTATTAATTAGTCGTAAATAGGATATTTTTCGCAGATTTTTGTAACCTCGTCACGAATATAATCTGCCTTTGTCTCGAACTCTGTTGCGCAAAGCTTGATAAGCTTACCAAGCTTAACCATATCGTCCTCCTTAAGACCTCTTGAGGTAACAGCAGGAGTACCGATTCTTACGCCACTTGTAACAAATGGCTTTTCAGGGTCATTAGGAATAGCGTTTTTGTTAACAGTGATGTAGCATTCGTCAAGACGCTTTTCAAGCTCCTTGCCTGTGATTCCGAAGGGACGAAGGTCAAGAAGCATAAGATGGTTGTCCGTACCACCAGAAACAAGGTCAAAGCCTTCCTCGAGAAGGGTATTAGCAAGAGCTCTTGCGTTTTTAACAATTTGCTCCTGATAAGCCTTGAATTCAGGTGTAAGAGCCTCGCCGAAGCAAACAGCCTTAGATGCGATAATGTGCATAAGAGGGCCACCCTGTGTGCCAGGGAAAATAGCCTTGTCGATAGCCTTTGCAAACTCCTCACGACAGAGAATAAGACCACCACGTGGACCTCTTAGGGTCTTGTGTGTGGTTGTTGTAACAACATCTGCATATGGAACAGGAGATGGGTGTAGGCCTGCAGCAACAAGACCAGCGATGTGTGCCATATCTACCATGAAATAAGCACCAACGCTCTTTGCGATTTTTGAAATTCTTTCGAAGTCAATTACTCTTGGGTAAGCAGATGCGCCAGCAACGATAAGCTTTGGCTTGCACTCGTTTGCGATTTTCTCGAATTCATCATAGTCGATAAAGCCGTCATCGCTAACGCCATAAGGAACGAAATTGTAGTAGCTACCAGAAAGATTAACAGGGCTACCATGTGTAAGGTGACCACCATGCGCAAGATTCATACCCATAACTGTGTCGCCAGGCTTAATGAGAGCAAAGTAAACTGCTGTGTTAGCCTGAGCACCACTGTGAGGCTGAACATTTGCGTGCTCAGCACCAAAAAGCTTGCATGCTCTATCAATAGCTAGCTTTTCAACCACATCAACGCACTCACAGCCACCATAATATCTCTTTGCAGGATATCCCTCGGCGTACTTGTTTGTAAGAGGAGTGCCCATAGCGAGCATAACTGCCTCAGATACCATATTTTCAGAGGCAATTAGCTCAAGACCTCTTTTTTGTCTTGTGAGCTCGGAGGCAATAGCCTCGCCAACCTCCTTGTCATAGCTTGTGATTTTTTCGATTACATTAGAAACCATAATGCCATCTCCTTCGTAAAACAAATTTTTAACATTTCTATTGTACACTAAAATAGTACAAAAATCAATAGCTTTGTGTAAAAAACGAGCTCAAAAAAAGCAAAAAAGCATTTGCTTTGGTGAGATGAATTGGCTTTTTGAGGAAAATTTGAATTTGAGTGGGGAATAAAACGCAAAAAAACCGAAAAACCGCATAAATAGCGTTATTGTTTTCCACAAGCTGAAAAAGCCAATTTGTTGGGGGGTGTATCTAAAAACCGAATAAAAAATAATTAAAAATTCCTAAAAACTTATTGACAAATGTTTAATCTATGCTGTATAATTAATTTATAACAATTAAAGAAATGCATAT
>JAGALI010000238.1 GCA_017625275.1 Clostridia bacterium | reverse complement strand
TGTGAGGTGCTTTTATATTAGTTACTCAGCCGATTGTTTAGAGTTATAAACTGCTTCAGCTGTGATTATGTTGTAGGTTACTCCATCAATTACCTTTGTTGGAGCGTTTTCTACGTTAACGAGGCTAGATTGAACGAAGGAGAGCTTTACATCCTCGCCCTTTGTTTCCTTAACAACCAATGCAGAGATAAGCTCCAAGGTGTAGTAGCTTCCATTTGCTGAGCTGTTATCAAAGTTTCTTACCTCGATATTGATTTTATCGTAGCTCATGGACTCAACCTTTAGCATAAGGCCCTTAACTCCTGTTGCAAGCTCAAGCGCTTTGCCGTTTAGTACATGCTCGATTTCAGTTGTACCAATCTTGCTGTTTACCATGAAGAGTGCAACCTCAATGGTTGTATCTGGGTTTGATGCTTGATATAGCTCGAACAGATCCTTTTGGATTTGGTAGCCTGCGTTGATTCCGAAGTAGTCAACAGCAGCTGTTGGAATTGAGTAGCCAACTGCTACAATGATTGGAGCGCTTTCTGAGCCTGCGTCATATGGAAGCTCTTCTGTGCCTTGTCTACAATAGCTTGCATTTGTGCATACGCACTTGTATGTGCCTGCTGCGAAAATGCCATTTGGATAAGTAACGCTTTCAACCATGTTGTGGGTATTAAACTCAGAAACAAGCTCGAAGAGGCATCTCTCACAGGTTGCATTAGCTGTACAATCTGTTACTTGGTCGCCATAGTTGTGAACGCCTTTGTAGAATATTACGCAGAGGTTTCCACCATAAACTATGTTTTTACCAGTATAATTTGAAGGATTTGCTGAATAGTCAGCATATTTGATGTATGCTGATTCTTCCTTTCCTGATTGTACTGCTGTTTCGATAGTATCAATAACGGTTGATGCTGGGTCGTCTACAACAACAATATACAATGCATCGCCTTTGTTTTTTGTAAACGAATTAGCATTAATAGTTGTTACTGTAGAAGGAATATACATAGCCTTTAATACGGAGTTGTATGCCAATGCTTCGGAGCCAATTGTTGTTAGGCTAGCACTAAGATAGAAGGTTTCGATTTTACAATCTGCAAAGGCTTGTGTTCCGATTTCTGTTACTGTGTTTGGAAGTCTAAGCTCTGTAGCAGTAAATTTTGATTGACGGAAGCATTCCTTTGGAATACTAGTGATTTTAGTGTTTTCAAGACCTATAACTTCTAATTTTGTAGCATCTTTACCTGCTTGATAGAAATTTTGTCCAGAACGAATTGTAGTCAAGGTTGAAGGGAATGAAATCTTTTCAAGTGCGTAACACTGTGTTGCAAAGCAGTTAGGAATCTCCGTCATGCCTTCAGGCAAGATAAGCTCAGTAAGAGATGTGCACTTCAAGAATGGTCCCCAACCATAGAAGTTAATTGGTGTAGTACCATCTCTCTTTTCAAATGTAACAGTTTTAAGCGCTGTACAATCTGTGAAGGTGTTACCATAAATATGTGTAACTGTAGCAGGAATTGTGATTTCAGTAAGAGATGTACAGCCCTCAAAGGTGCCTTCATCGTTATTGCCGTTTGCACCTTCTATCCTTACAAGTCCAGAAGGAAGTTGAAAATTCTTAAGCTTTTCACATTGATAAAATGCACCTTGGCCAATTGTTGTAATCTCGCCCTCAAAAATAACTGTTTCTAAGCTTTTACATTGCTTAAAGGTGGTAGCTGGGATTGTTGTAACGCTTGCAGGAATAGTAACGGAAGTAATTGCCGTACCCTGGAAAACCCATGTGCCACCAAGGCTTGTTATAGAATCTGGGAATTTAATACCAGTCATAGGAACATTTGCAAAGGTTCCACCACCTAAAATATCTCTTAAGTCTGTTTTAGACAAATCAAGAGTTTCTCCACTAAAGAGACTTGTGCAACCACGAAATGCTTCGCTATTAATTCTTGTTAAGGTAGTTAAATTTTCAAGATTTACATATTTAAGATTTGTAGCATTAAAAAAGGTTTTTCCCTGAACTGAGTTAGTATCAAGTCTTAAATAAGCATATTGAATATTTGTGTTTCCGTTAAAAAGATTTGTTATGCAGTTAACAATAGAGCCAACTGGTGCATTTCCCTTCTTTGAGGTAGTAACCTTAACATCATCATCCATAATATTGAAAACAACAATGTCGTTGTTACTAATGGTTACACCATTACAAACTATAACAAGTGTGTCAACCTGATTTGCCATTACTCCATAGGTGAGTTCTGCCCAGTTGTTAACTTGGAAATCAACCTTGTTGCTTGAATCTGATATTCCAATATCAGCGCGAATGGATGAGTATCCAGTATCACTTTCCGCGTCTTTGAACCAAATTAGCGCATTTTCCTCGGCATCGAATAGTGGGAGCACTGTTGTGCCGTCGCTAAGAGTTACTGTTGCATTTTTGTCTACGCCTGCGTGTACTGATGCCTCGTCAGCAGAAACAGACATTGTAAAAAGACATACTAGCAATGCCATAACTGTTAGCATTAAAAAAATTTTCTTTTTCATAAGCTATTCTCCTGTTAAGCTTAACATAAATTGTATATTATAATAATAGCATACTATAAAAATTTTGTCAAGTATGTAAAATACCAAAAATATGAAATTATAAATTTTGTGCAAAATGACAATAAGGCTTTTTGATTTACCAAATAATCCTAAACAAGTCAGCTTTAAGAATTAAACAGTAAAAGCCGACCACTGGGTCGGCTTTTTTACCTTTTATAGGTTTTCGAGGAATTTTTGAAGCTTATTTGCTATCATTTCGTGTCCTGAATCACTTGGATGAAGTCCGTCTGGCATATGACGCTCACACCATGTCCAAAGCTGGCCATACATTCCACCCTCACGATAAAGGTCAAGGACTGGAATTGAATAGAACTCGCACACCTCTCTTATCGCCTGTACAAAATCAACAAGTGGTCTTGCACAAGGATTATTCTCTGCTACTCTATTATTGTAATCCATTATCTCATTTAATCTGTGAAGTGGTGTCATAAACACGATAGGCTTATCTATGTATGTTTTGATAAGATACTGACAAAGTGTATGAAGCCCACCATAGAAGGTATGTGGGTCACGGTCACTCATTTCTCCCATAGGGATTGTGCCATGTCCAAAATCGTTTGTTCCACCAAAAACTACAATTGCGTCAGCATCTGTGTCCATATCTAAGGCACGAAGATTGAAATCCTGGTCAAATGGGTTGTCAGTTATAACTGGCAATCTTGCTATTTTTGTGCCACCCTTGCCGTAATTTCTCGCCTCTGCCAATCCTGCCCTTGCCTTTAGCACCTGATGATATGGCTTCGTTCCCCAATCGCTTGTTCCGTGTCCCTCGGTTATGCTATCTCCAAGGAAATTTATTTTCTTGCCCTTTAGTTCCATTTTTCTCTCCCAATAAAAAAATCTAGTGGGTTTCCCCACTAGACATTTTATTACATTTTCATTTGCTTTTCAAGAGCTTTAGATAATTTCATTTGCTTTATTTAAAAATGCTACTAGCTTTGGGCTCTTTGGATTATCAAACACCTCCTCAGGTGTTCCCA
>JAGALI010000237.1 GCA_017625275.1 Clostridia bacterium | reverse complement strand
AATGAAAAGTTGATGCCAGTTATTACTGCTCTTGGTTGCGGTATTGGTGACGAGTTTAATATTTCAAAATTGAGGTATGGCAAGGTTATTATTATGGCCGATGCGGATGTCGACGGCTCGCATATCCGTGTTCTGCTTTTGACCTTCTTCTTCCGTCACATGAGACAGCTTATAGACGACGGACATATTTATCTTGCGAAGCCACCACTTTACAAGATAACAAAGGGCAAGACCGAAAGATACGCCTTCAGCGATGAGGAAAGAGATAAAATCTTTGAGGAAATCGGTGGTGGACAGGCAGAGAGATATAAGGGTCTTGGAGAAATGGACAAGGAACAGCTTTGGGACACCACAATGAACCCAGAGACCAGAACCATAATCAAGGTAGATATAGGCGACGCAATGAAATGCGACGAGGTATTTTCACTCCTCATGGGCGATAAGGTTGAGCCAAGACGCGAATTTATCGAAAAGAACGCAAGGTTTGTTGAAAACCTAGATATTTAATTTGAGCGCAAATGACCGTCGTTCTTCTGCGTTGCTACTCGTAGATGACCTCGATGTACGCCAAGCACACCATCGTCCGTGTTTTGTCGGTAGGGGTTCCCAAAAAATTCGCAGAATTTTAGGGGGTTCACGAGAGGCGCCTTGAACAACTTGGTCCTTCGCACTCAAATGATGGTTAAAATTAACAGGATTTAATTTAGGAGATTTATAATGGCAGAAAAAGAACACAATGGACTCGATTATGAAAATATCGAGCAGATGATAGTAAATCGCAATGTAGAGTCAAGAGTTCAAGAGGCGTTTCTTGAATACTCTATGAGCGTTATCGTATCTCGTGCGCTTCCAGATGTGCGCGATGGTATGAAGCCTGGACAAAGGCGCGTAATGTACGCTATGTACGAGGACCACTTGACCTCGGACAAGCCATTTAGAAAATCAGCGACAACCGTCGGTAATGTGCTTGGTAGATACCATCCACACGGCGACCAGGCTGTTTATGGAACAATGGTAAGAATGGCACAGCCATTTTCACTAAGACACCCACTAATTGACGGACATGGTAACTTTGGTAACGTTGACGGTGACGGCGCCGCTGCTTACCGTTACACAGAGGCAAGAATGTCAAAGCTCGCAAATGAGCTTATGGCTGACATTGAAAAGGACGTTGTTGATTTCGTTCCTAACTTCGACAACTCAAGAAAAGAGCCAACAGTATTGCCATCTCGCTTCCCAAATGTGCTTGTAAATGGTAGCGTTGGTATTGCCGTAGGTATGGCAACCAACATTCCACCACATAACCTTGGTGAGGTAATTGACGGAACAGTACATCTTATCGACAACCCAGATGCAAGCGTTGAGGAGATGCTGGAGTATGTAAAGGGTCCAGACTTCCCAACCAGCGCAACAATCTACGGCAGACGTGGAATTATAGACGCCTATACAACAGGTAAGGGTAGAGTAAGCGTTCGCTCCAAGGCTGAGGTTGACGAGGAAAACCACAGAATTATCGTAACAGAGATTCCTTATATGGTAAACAAGTCACAGCTTGTAAAGACTATGGCTGACCTTGTAAGGGACAAGAAGATAGAGGGCATCACCGACATACGCGACGAGAGTGGCCGTGCAGGTATGAGAATTGTAATTGAGTGCCGTCGTGATGCAAGCCCACAAATCATTTTAAATCAGCTTTATAAGAATACACAGCTTCAGGACACCTGTGCTATGAATATGCTTGTTTTGGTAAACGGAGAGCCAAAGACCCTTGGACTTCGCGAAATACTTAACGAGTACATTAAATTCCAAGAGCAGGTAGTAGAGCGCAGAACTCGCTTTGAGCTTAAGAAGGCACAGGCAGAGGCGCATATCTACGAGGGCTACAAGATTGCAATCGACAACATTGATGAGGTAATTACAATCATTCGTGGAAGCGAGAGCACACAGGTGGCAAAGGAAAAGCTAAAGGAGCGCTTCCTACTCTCCGATGAGCAGGCACAGGCAATTGTTGATATGACCCTTGGTCGCTTGTCAGGAATGGAGCGACAAAAGGTTGAGGAGCGTCTTGCTAAGCTTCACGCAACAATTAAGGAGCTTAATGAAATCCTTGCAGACGAAAACAAGATTAAGGATATCATCAAAAACGAGCTTCTTGAAATCAAGAGAAAATACGCAGACGAGCGTAGAACTGAAATTATTGATAGCGAGGACGAAATTGATATTGAGGACCTTATTGAGCGTCATGAGTGCGTAATTACCCTTACAAACTCAGGCTACATTAAGAGAATCCCAGCCGACACCTACGAGGCTCAGCATAGAGGTGGTAAGGGACTTATCGCCATGGGCACAAAGGAAGAGGACTTTATCGAAAATATTCTCGTTGCAAATTCACACTCACACCTTCTTATGTTTACTGACAATGGTAAGATTTTCGTAAGAAAGGTTTATAGAATCCCAGAAAGCTCAAGAACAGCTAAGGGCGCAAACCTTATCAATATCATTGAGATTGAAAAGGGCGAAAAGGTAACTGCAATGGTTGCGCTTGAGGGCTTTGAGGAGAACGAATATCTTGTAATGATAACTCGCAAGGGCGTTATTAAGCGCACAAGAGTTAAGGAATACGAATACCAGCGTAAGGGTGGTAAGATAGCAATCAATCTTGACGAGGGCGATGAGCTTATATTTGTTGGCCACACCAAGGGCGAGAGTGACATTATCATTGCATCTAAGCACGGACAGGGCGTTCGCTTCCATGAGGATAAGGTATCCATCGTTGGTAGAACAGCGCGTGGAGTTCGTGGTATTGAGCTTCGTGGCGACGATGTCGTTTGTGGCGCAGTTATAGTTGACGAAGCAAAGAAGCTTCTTACCGTTACCGAAAACGGCTTTGGTAAGCGTAGCGAGTTTAGCGATTTCGAGTCAAGAAATCGTGGTATATTCGGTGTACGCGCTCATAATATCAGTGATAAGACAGGCGCTCTTGCAACAATCGGCGCAGTTGATGAAAACGAGGATATTATGGCAATCACCGATGCAGGCGTAGTAATCAGAACACCTGTTAGCGAGGTTCCTATATATAACAGAAGCGCATCTGGTGTTCGCGTAATGAGAATTGCCGAGGGTACAAGGGTTGCAAAGATGACCTTTACCGACGCAGTAGATGAGGACCCACTTGATGAAATTGTCGAGGGCGAGGCGCAAGAGGGCGCATAGGTAGCAGAGGTACCAGCGCAAGAGGCACCAGCCGAGACACCAAGTGAGGCAACCGAGGAATAATGAAAAGGCTTTTACTATTAGTTCTTGCACTTTTACTTGCGACAGGGGCGCTAAGCTCCTGCGCGCGAGTTGAGGATGACGAGGCAAAGGCAATAGTCGCAGACCTCTTAGATAGGGCATACCACCTAAATGTTATCTATTACGGAGAGGGCTTGCCCTATGATGAGGACGAACGCTATCAGGGCAACTATTATTATGTAGCCGAGGACGCGCCCTATCGAGTAAGAAACGACCTTTTGGTAGAAACAAAGGCGGTTTTCTCAAAAAGCATGGCAAACGACATAATAAAAACCTATTTTGATGGCACAGCCAGTCTTGGAGTTCCAATCTACGCAAGATATATAACAGGCGAAAGTGGCTATCTAACAGTCTTAAAGGACTACGATAGCGCCGTAGACAAGGTATATAAATACGATACAACAAAAATAGAAATAAAAAGAAATAAGAAAAATGAAATAAAAGCAACCGTTCCAGCAATAATCCCAGAGGGAGATACCACATCACCCTTTGAGATAGAGGTTATAATAACCTATAGTGAGGATTTGGGGGGCTGGAGAATAGACTCTCCAACCTATTAAACCCAATAAGCTACAAATTTCGTTGTTGCTACTCACCCACGACCTCAGCGTATGCTATATACGCTATCATCCGTGGTTTCCGTTGCGCCTAGAAATTTTTGCTTCTTGAATTTAATACTTAAGACAAAATAAGCTTCGTTGTGCGTTGTTACTAGCTTCGCCCTTGACCTCAATGTACGCCAAGTACATTATCGCCCAAGGACAAAGCAGAGCCTAGCCCAACTTGCTTACTAACCTTAATACTTAAGACAAAATAAGCTTCGTTCTTCTGCGTTGCTCCTCGTAGCCGACCTCGACTATCGCAAGATAGCCATCGTCCGTGGTTTGCCGGTAGGGGTTCCCCAAAAATTCGCAGAATTTTAGGGGGTTCGCGTGGAGCGCCTTGAACAACTTGCTTACTAACCTTAATACTTAAGACAAGATAAGCTTCGTTCTTCTGCGTTGCTCCATTACACGCAGGGATAGTCCAAATTTATTTACAAAAAACACATATGTCGCAGGGGGCTCCCTGCAAGGAGATTTTATGGCAAAAAAAGCTACAAAGGTAGAAAAGAAGGGCACCGAGGTAAACAGCGCTGACCAAAAGAAGAAGGCGCTTGACACTGCTCTTGCACAAATAAGAAAAAACAATGGAGAGGGCTCAATTATTCGTCTTGGCGATGCGCCTGACATGAAGATTGAGGCTGTTTCAACAGGCTCACTCTCTCTTGACCTTGCTCTTGGCGTAGGTGGACTACCAAAGGGCAGAATTATAGAAATATACGGACCTGAATCCTCAGGTAAAACAACAATCGCGCTTCATGCAGTTGCAGAAACTCAAAAGCAGGGTGGCACAGCAGCATTTATAGATGCAGAGCACGCGCTTGACCCTGTGTATGCAAAGGCAATCGGCGTTGACACAGATGAGCTTCTTGTTTCTCAGCCAGACCATGGTGAGCAGGCGCTTGAAATCGCAGAGGCTCTTATAAACTCAGGTGCAGTTGATATCATCGTAATCGACTCCGTTGCAGCCCTTGTTCCTCAGCAGGAAATTGAGGGTGGCATGGGAGACAGCCACATGGGCGTACAGGCAAGACTTATGTCACAGGCGCTTCGTAAGCTCGCAGGAGCTATCAACAAATCAAACTGCATTCTCATCTTTATAAACCAGCTAAGAAGTAAAATCGGTGTTATGTACGGTAACCCAGAAACCACAACAGGTGGTAACGCGCTTAAATTCTATGCATCAGTTCGTATAGATATAAGAAAGAGCGAAACACTAAAAAATGGTAGCGAGGCATACGGAAATCGCGTAAAGGCAAAGGTTGTAAAGAACAAGGTTGCCCCACCATTTAAGGTTGCAGAATTTGAAATTCTTTACGGCTCAGGCATATCAAAGTCCACAGAGATTGTAGATATGGCAATAGAGCTTGGAATTGTAGAAAAGAGTGGCTCATTCTTCAGCTACGGAGACACAAAAATCCAAGGCAAGGACAAAATGCGCGCACATCTTGAATCATCACCAGAGCTTATGGCTGAGCTAGAGGAAAAAATCAAGGCTAAGCTCGCAAATGGCGACCTTGGCGACTCAGACGCAGACTTTGACATAGACGATGCGGGCGATTTCGACCTCTCGGCACTCGGTCTTGAGGACTAAAAACAGCAAATACACTAACCCACAGGCAAGGACAGGATAAAACATCTCTCGAATTTATTTCGAGGTGAGGAATTTGAATGGAAAAGATTTACTACAAGATTGAAAAAATCAAAAAAACACCACAGGGCTTCATCTTTTATATCACATCAAGCCTTGGAACGAGCTTTGAAATGCCAGTTTCACCCGACCAATTTGAGCGCTTTGAGCTTGAGCAGGGCGAGGTAATTGACGACGAACACTTTTTGAGAATCAGAGAGGAGCACCTCTTTGATAACGCGCGCCGTCACGCATTTTCAATCCTTTCATATGGCGAGAACAACAAAAAGATGCTAGTCACAAAGCTACAAAAGCAGGGCTTTTCAAGAGAGCTTTCCGAAAATGTAGCCTTGTATATGGAGCACCGTGGCTATATCGACGAGAAAAAGCAAATGGGGCTTTTAATCGACACATACCTCAAGAAAAGGTTCGGCAGAATTAAGATTGTCGAGGAGCTTATTTTAAAGGGCTATCGTCGTGACGAGGTAAGCGAGTACGCAAAGGAAGCGCTAAAGGATGTCGATTTTGCGTCAAACTGCGCATGGATTATCGAGCAAAAGTATAATCCACTACCAAAGGACCCAGACGAATTTAAAAAGATGATAGCAGCCCTTATGCGCTACGGCTACAACATTAACGACATAAAGGCAGGAATACGCCAATTTCAGGAGGCTGAATAATGGCTGTAAGAATTGGCTTTGTATCACTTGGCTGTCCAAAAAATCAGCTTGATACCGAGGTTATGCTCGGTCATCTTGTTGAGGCTGGCTACGACATCACCCCAGACGAAACCGAGGCAGACATTGTTGTGATAAACACCTGCGCGTTTATAAACGACGCAAAGCAGGAGTCCATTGACAATATTCTAGATATTGCGTGGCTAAAGGAAAATAACGGTCTTAAGGGAATTATCGTCACAGGGTGCCTAGCAGAGCGCTATCGTGATGAGGTTATGAAGGAAATGCCAGAGGTTGATGCAGTGCTCGGCACAGGAAGCGTGCATAGCATTGTAAAGGCAGTAGAGCAGGTTCTTCAGGGCAAGAGCTTCGAGGAATACCTTGACAAAAACGAGGTTGAGCTTGGTGGCGATAGAATTATCACCACAGGTGACACCATGGCATATCTCAAAATCAGTGAGGGCTGTGATAACAGATGCACCTACTGTGCAATTCCAGATATTCGAGGCAAATTTCGCTCTCGCCCAATGGATGAGCTTGTTCGCGAGGCATCGGAGCTTGCCGAGATGGGCATAAAGGAGCTTGTTGTAATTGGACAGGACACCACAGCCTACGGAATAGACCTCTATGGCGAGTACGCGCTACCTAAGCTTCTTCGTCGCTTGAGCGAGGAAACCGAGATTAAATGGCTTAGAATTTTATACTGCTATCCAGACAAAATCACGCCAGAGCTCATTCGCGAATTTAACGAAAACAAAAAGCTCGTAAAATACATAGACCTACCTATTCAGCACATATCCTCACGCGTTTTAAAGAGAATGAATCGTAGGGGAGACGGCGCGCTTGTGCGTGAGGTAATTCACAAATTACGCACACAGGTTGAGGGTATTTCCATAAGAACCACAGCAATAGTTGGCTTCCCAGGTGAAACTGACGAGGACTTTTTGGAGCTTTGTGAGTTTATAAAGGAAGCACGCTTTGAGCACTTTGGCGCATTTACCTACTCTCGCGAGGAGGGCACGCCTGCATATAAGCTCGACGGACAAATTGACGAGCAGGTAAAGCAGGATAGATACGACATTTTAATGGAGCATCAGCTTGAAATCAGCGAGAGCCTACAGGCGCAAAAGGTAGGTAAGCGAATAGAGGTGCTTATAGAAGCATATGATGCAGTGAGTGAGGCGTATGGTGCCAGAACCTCACAGGACGCACCAGACATAGATGGCAAGGTGTTTATTCCTGCAAGAAGGGGCGCTCTTACCGAGGGCGAGATAATCGAGGTAGAGATAACAGATGCCCTTGACTATGATTTGGTCGCAAGAGTAATAGAATAAAAATCGCACCCTGCATGCATTAAATGCATAAAGGTGCAATTAAAATAAAAAATAACATTTTGGAGGTAATTTTATGAATTTACCAAACAAGCTAACAATGCTTCGCGCAATACTTGTGCCAGTATTTATGGCATGCGCGCTTTACATTAAAAATCCAATCATATGTGCTATCGTGTCAGCGGTTGTGTTTGCAATCACCTCACTTACCGATATGCTTGACGGAAAAATTGCAAGAAAATACAATCTTGTAACAAGCTTTGGAAAGTTTATGGACCCACTAGCAGACAAATTTATGGTATTCGCAGCGCTTCTTGTTGTAACTGTAAAGAGCGCAGGAGTTTTACAGCAGGTAATGATTTGGGCAAGCGCGATAGTATTCTTGCGTGAGCTTGGTGTTACCTCAATCCGTCTCGTATGTGCAAACAGCGAGGTAGGAGTAGTGGCAGCCAGCTGGTTCGGCAAGTGCAAGACAGTAACACAAATCCTAGCAATCATAATTCTCCTAATAGAGCCAATAATAGTAGCAAATGTAATAAACACCTACTTCATCGCATCTTATATAATGGTTGGTGCAATGGTTATCATGACTGTAGGCTCTGGAATGGATTACTTAAAGACCTACTGGCCAGTGCTCTCTAAGTCTAAATAGCTTGCGCTATGCGTCGTTGCTGCTCAATGACAACCTCAGCGTATGCGATGATATACGCTATCTCTGTCCTCTCCGCCACGCCTAGCCTAGCTTGACTCTTTAGCCTTAGGCTAAGTCGAAGTAAGAACCTGACCTAACTGTTCCTAGAGGAACAGACCTGCTTTGCAGGTTGTGAAAATCAAATAGCATTTCTGCTAGTCAGAACCTTGTTACTATTCCATATTTGAGAGATAACAGCAAAATAAAAAGGAACAGAGAAATCTGTTCCTTTTGCTTTTATTAGATTGAGCGAATGAATTCTGTAAGCTCGGTAAAGGAGCCGTGAGGGTATTTATCAATGCTCTCATTTTCCTTGTTTATCATACAATCGGTAAGAAGGAAGACCCTCATGCCGAGGCTTGATGCAATCATATCCTCATGCACATCGTTTCCAACCATTACGCACTCGCTTGCATCAAGACCGATTTTCTTTAGAATTTCGCGATAGTAATCTGGGTTTGGCTTACAATAGCTTGAATTTTCATATGTAGTTACAAGCTCAAAGTCGTCCCATTCAAGTCCAGCCCATCTTATTCTTGCTCTAGTAGCAACGGCAGGGAAAATAGGATTAGTTGCCAAGACAACTCTAAAGCCCCCTTGCTTACAAAGGTCGATAATCTCGCGCGATTGTGGTGCAAAGCCACACACGCCCCTTACAGCCTCAAATTCATTCTTATAAAAGTCCTCAAGCTCTCCCTCGCGCGCCCTTGCATCTGCACCATAGGTGGAGCAAAAGCTCTGCCACCATCTGTCCTCGTTGGTCATAGAGCCATCATTTTTAACCATTGCCATAGTGCCTGTCCAAATTGCATTAATAAGCTCCGTTGGCTGATAATAAGAAATCATTTTTTTAGTTAATCCGCCAAAGTATGCCTTGATGAAAATATCCTGGTCCATAGGAAGCAGAGTTCCATCTAAATCAAATAAAATTGCGCGAATCATAAAATCTCCTCAGGTATAATCTTTTCCTCTAAAATATCAAATGCACCTCGTACGAGGTTATCAAAAAACGCCTCGTCAGTTGGGTAATTCTTAAAGGTTACATCCATTCCAGCAAGCCCATTTATTAGGCGATGTGTGCTTAGTGTGCCGATTTTTGCCTCGACAAGCGACAAAAGCCTTGCATCATCAAGCGCATACTTAAACACCTTTTGGCGAATGGATGGCGCAACATCGTTTTTAAGAGGATAAACGCTAAAGGCGTCACCCGATGGAAACGCGCCCCCCGCGTCCGTCTCCTCATATGGGTTAAGCTCTCGCCGTTTTGAGAGCTGAGTATAATAGAAATTATAGCCCCAATGCAAAAATCCAACAAGGTCATATTTAAAAATCTGCGTGCCGATAATTCTGTTTCGAGCGCTTGGCATGTCGAGGAAGCGATTAGAAACCTCGGTCCATTGTGCACAGCAATAGTAGCCCCAAAGGTTAGGCACATTTGCTCGATTAAACGGCTCAATGTGGTCAATTCCAACCACAGGGGACACAATAACCACCTTTTTAAATGTGTCGTAGCTTGAGATTGCGTCGATTTGGTTACAGCCAAGAATAAGAGGCATAACCCATCTGCCAGCCCTGTGATAGCTTTTTGCGTGCTCCTCACTTGGCTCGTCAGAAATGTGGAAAAATATATCTCCCCTGTCAACTCCAAGCGATGTAAGTGCGTAAATGAGAGAGGGGATTAGCTGTTCAAGGAAGCGTGGATATTCACCCTCAAGCGCGTCGGTCTCCCAGCCAAATATTTTCTTGTACTCGCCATTTACGGTTGCCATAACCTTAGGCGCGTGCTCGGCACCCCATTGAGTAAATAGGTGGTTAATCTCAAAGTGCTCAATGCCACAGTCCCTTGCCATCTTAACAAAGCGTGCAAGCCTTGAAAAGTCAAACGAATAATCGCCATTTTCAAGCACAGTAATATCGACAAGCTGAACAGTAGGTCTTTCGCTACCCACCTCGGTATCGAGAGGGGGAGTGAGAACAGGAGTAAGAAGCATATTCATTCCGTGCTCCACGGCAAGGCGCACATATTTTTCGATAAGCGCCCAATGCTCCTCACTAAAAATCTCAACCCCGTGAGCAGATGCAATACAGTCATAATGCACCCACTGGGTGAAATAAAGATATTGTCTTGGAAGGAAAATGTCACGAATTTTTATCGACACAGCCTCGCCTACAAAATCACCATCTGCGCCATGAAAAATAGCACTAATAAGGTGATTACCAACAGGCGCGCCCTCTGGAATTGTAATCCAAATAGACTCGTTTTTGCCCTTTTCAAGCTTGATTTTTCCGTCAAAGGGTAAAAGCACATCAGGGAAATATCCAGGGGTCCTTGTAAGATAGCCCTCGTCCTTATCTGGCTCATATATAGGCAAGCCAGAGTAGACATAGCCCACCTTGTATATTTTAAGCGATGGCAGAGTGGAGCAAATTTCAAGCGCATACTCTCCCTCACCCTCAAGTGCAATTTGATACGAAAGCTCTTGGTTTTTAGCGCCCTCCATTTTGGAAACGCCACAGCCAAAGATTTTGTCGGGGAAAACCTTAGCAAGATGTGAAAGATTTTTAACAGTAAGCATAATTCTCCTCCTTTCGACTCTATAAGTATATTTTATCATACATAAGCACCTTTTTCAAGCGCAAACGACAAATCAGGGTGGACTTTCACCCGACAAGGTTCGACAAAAAAGGAACAGAGAAGCGCCCTCCCTGTTCCCAAAAATCTAAAATGGTAGCTTGTATTTGCTGTCCTTATCTAAATAAAAATCGCAAAGAGGCAGAATTTGCGCCTCCGGAACGAACACATTTTTGTCATACACGCCTATGGTGTGGAAGCCGTTTTCGTGTGCCGTTGTCAGCGCATAGTACGCGTCCTCAAAAACATAGGTTTCGTCTCTTGGCGTGCCTAGATGCTCTAGGGCAAGCTCATAAATAAGAGGCTTGTTTTTTCCTGCACCGACCTCACTACATGTAAGAATTTTGCTAAAGAGGTGGTCGAGGCAAAGCCTTTTAAGGATTTTTTCGACAAGATAATGGTCGGTGGCAGAGGCAATGCACATTTTAACGCCCCTTTCCCTTAGGTCCTCAAGCATTTCTCTTGCGCCGTCCTTTATGTTAACCACAGACAGATATTTTTTCTCCATAAGCGCATAGATTTCTGAATATGTCTGCTCAAAGCTCTTTGCAAGCCCAAGCGTTTCTTGCCAAATTTTATGTGCACCCTTTATTCCGTTTTCCAAAAATAAGCGACTTGAGCCGGCAGGTGGCTCAATTCCACTAAGCGAAAGAAACTCCTCCCCCACGCTCGCCCAATAATCCATAGAATTGAGAAGAGTGCCATCAAGGTCAAAAATCGCGCCCTTTATATTAAATTTACTCATATTAATCTCCATTATTGCGTTATATGAATTATTATAATTCATAGATTGCTTTTTTGTCAATGCTTTAACAAATTTTTGAGCTCAGAATTTAATGTTATAAGGCAAGCAAAAAATGTAAATAATAAATTTGCATAAAAACGAGAGAGAAAAGAGGTATTTATGAAAAGATTATTTGGAACTGACGGAGTAAGAGGGGTTGCAAACGAGGAGCTGACACCTGAGCTTGCAATGAGGCTAGCGCAGGCGACAGCACAGGCGCTAAAGGGCGAGGGGAAGTGTGTGATTTTCGTAGGCATGGACACGCGTCTTTCCTCACCTATGCTACGCGACGCTATAATTTCTGGGCTTTGTGCCTCGGGGGCAGAGGCTGTGGATTTAGGCGTTTTGCCGACACCTGGCGTGGCGTATCTTACCAAAAAGCATCATGCAGATGCAGGAGTAGTTATATCAGCCTCGCACAATTCCTTTGAGCATAATGGAATTAAGATATTTAATAGCGAGGGCTATAAGCTAGCTGATGAGATAGAGGAGCAAATAGAGGCACTTGTGTCAAGTCCAGATAGGCTTGGTCGCGCAACTCACGATAAAATCGGCACAAGAAGAAACGCGTATGAGCTAAGGGGAGAGTATCTTGACTACCTTAGGTCTATTTGCACAGAGGGGCTAGAGGGCTTAAAAATCGCGCTCGATTGTGCAAACGGAGCGACAAGTGCGCTGGCAGAGGAGCTGTTTACCTCTCTTGGCGCAGATTGCAGAGTACTACATTGTGAGCCTAATGGAATTAATATAAACGAGGGCTGTGGCTCTACTCATATCGAGAAAATGAGCGACTATGTGGTTAAAAATCAGCTAAATGCTGGAATTGCCTTTGATGGTGACGGCGACAGGCTTATGTGTGTAAACGAAAGAGGCGAGGTGGTTGACGGAGATATGATAATGGCGTCGCTAGCCTATGATATGAAAAAGCGAGGCGCGCTTGTAAAAAACACAGTGGTCGGCACGATTATGACAAACCTTGGCTTTGATGTCTTTTGTCGCGAGAACGGAATCAGCTTCATTCCTGCACGCGTGGGCGATAGATATGTGCTTGAGGAAATGCTACTTGGTGGCTATTGCTTCGGTGGGGAGCAGTCGGGGCATCTTATCTTCAGCG
Organism: Clostridia bacterium; assembly: GCA_017625275.1. Classification (GTDB taxonomy): domain Bacteria; phylum Bacillota; class Clostridia; order Oscillospirales; family CAG-272; genus RGIG2000. Next base: position 624 of record JAGALI010000237.1, on the reverse strand, counting down.
ACCACTCCACCACGGGTGACGGAATGCTAAGCGCCATTATGCTTTTATCTCTTATGAAGCGAAAAAATCTGCCACTCTCAACGCTTCACTCGGTTATGAGGCGCTACCCACAGGCGCTAGTTAACATTGAGGCAGACAAGGCAAAAAAGCTTGAATTTTTAAAGAGCAAGCAAATCGCTGACATTCTTGAGGAGGCAAAGCAGGGCTTTGGGGAGAGAGGCAGAGTGGTTGCACGCCCGTCAGGAACAGAGCCACTTATTCGTATAATGGTTGAGTGCGATGGTGATGCTGAGAAAATCGCAAATGAAATCGCCGAAAAAATAAGAGCTGTGCTATAAAAAAAGACACTCAATCGAGTGTCTTTTCCTTTATCAATTTTAGCTTTTCCTCGCGAGAGAGCTGCTTTATATGCCATTCTCGGCTTTGTGCCCTTTCCTTGGAGTCAAATTCCTCAAAATAGACAAGTCTTACAGGCAGGCGAGCGCGCGTGTATTTTGCACCCCTGCCACTATTGTGTGCGCGTAGCCTTTTTTCAAGATTATTAGTGTAGCCGGTATATAATGTTCCGTCGCTACACTCGACTATGTATGCGTAATTCATCATTTTATTTTAGAATAGTCTATT
>JAGALI010000236.1 GCA_017625275.1 Clostridia bacterium | reverse complement strand
CGTAGGAGTGTGCATGATGCCAACGGTTGATGTGCTAAAAGAGGCACACGCTTGGGGCACAGACCTTCTTATCGTGCACGAGCCAATGTTTTATGACCACATGGAAGATTACGAGGAAAATGATGTCGTAAGAGCTAAAATTGAGCTTGCTAAAGGCACAGGAATGACGATTTTCCGTTATCATGATTATTTGCATTTTCGCGAGGATGATATAATCACCAATTCCTTGGTTGATAAGCTGGAGCTTGAATATACCATGGAGCCAAGTGGCTCACTTGTGTGTCGTATAGTCACTCTAAAGGAGCCAATTACAGCCACAGAGCTGGCAAAGCATATTGAAAATAAGCTTGGAATAGAGAGAGTAAGAATATCAGGCGAAAGAAATAAAAAATCCACAAAAATTGCAACATGCCTTGGCTCTATCGGCAACATAAAAGGCTACATAGCGCGTGATGATGTTGAAATTGTTATAAATGGAGAGCTTTGTGAGTGGGCAGATGCTGAATTTGCGCGTGATGCCAGCGCCCTAGGAATGAATAAATCTCTTATTGTGCTTGGACATGTGTGCTCGGAGCGTGATGGTATGCATCAGCTAGCATTAGACCTCAAGGAGAAATATCCAGCGCTTGAAATCCGTTATTTTGAGAGTGGAGACGCATATACATACACAAGGTAAGGGAAAAATGATAACATTTAATAAAACACCAAACAAGGATTTTAAAATACTTAATCTGACTGATTTTCAGCTCATGGCTCCGGAGCTTAATGTTGAGCACGAAAAGGGAAAAATAATGCGTCATACCCTTGATACACTTGTTGAAAAAGTAAAGCCAGACCTTATCACAATAACAGGAGATTTGGCGTGGGGTGGTGATTATGATGCGCTTATGGTGCTTGGCCCAATGCTTGATAAATACAAGATTCCTTGGGCGCCACTTTGGGGAAATCACGATCAGGATAGAGGGCTTGACCGTCTTGACCGTTCAATAAAAATTCTATCGGAAAATAAATATTTCACATATGAAAATGGACCATGCGAGCTTGGACGAGGAAATTATATAATAGCGATTAAGGAAAATGATAAAATTATTCATGCGCTTATTATGATGGATACACACGATAGAGTTCCTAACCTCAAGTCAGGCATTGAAAACGACCGTAGCTGGGCAAAGCTAACGAAGGAGCAAATTGAGTGGTATAAAAGGCAGGTAAAAATGCTCAAGGAGCAGGGCTGTAACGAAAGCACGCTTCTTGTTCATATACCGATTTATGCATACAGAGACGCCTTTAAGGTGGCGTTTAATTCCAATCTCGACCCAAAGGATATAAGCACTGAGCAAAGTGAGCTTGGCGAGTGCTGGAACGAGGGCTATAAGGACTCTTTCGGTGTAAAATATGAGGATGTTTGCTCATATTATGAGGACGATGGCGTATTTGATGCAATAAAGGAGCTTAACCATACCAAAAATGTAATTTGTGGACACGACCATGTAAATTGCTTTTCAATAAGCTATGAGGGCGTGCGTTTAACCTTTGCTCTGAAAACAGGTCCAGGCTGTTATTGGAATGAAGGACTAAATGGTGGAACTGTTGTTACAATTTCCAATGATGGTAAAATAGAAGTTAAGCACGAATATGTATCATTAAACAAAAAATCATAGTGATAAAAAAGGCAGTTAGATGACTGCCTTTTTAAAATTTTTCTTGTAAGAATAGATAATATATGTTAAAATATAGTAGATACTAATCTTAAGGAGTAAATATGATAACTTTTGAAGAGGTAAAAAATAATCCTAAAATAAAGGCATATATAACAAAGGCTGACGAAAGCCTTTTGGCACTTGGCTTTACGGAGCATAGCTTTGCACATGTTGGGCTAGTGGCACAGCGCGCTGAATATATACTTAAAACACTTGGATATAGTGAGCACGAGATAGAGCTTGCGAAGATAGCAGGATATCTTCACGATATAGGTAATATTGTTAATCGCAAGGACCATTCACAAAGTGGTGCAGTCATGGCGTTTCGTATACTTGATAATATGGATATGGACCCAAATGATATTGCTACAATTGTAACTGCGATAGGAAACCACGACGAGGGCGAGGGTGAGGCAGTAAACGCAGTCGCGGCTGCAATAATTCTTGCCGATAAAACAGATGTTCGCCGTTCAAGGGTTAGAAATAATGATATAACCAGCTTCGATATTCACGACAGAGTAAACTATTCGGTTATAGAATCCTCTGTAAATATCAACGATGAAAAAACACAAATCACGCTGGAGCTTAAGATTGATACAGATATAAGCCCAGTTTTGAATTATTTTGAAATCTTTCTCAAGCGAATGATAATGTGCAAAAAAGCAGCACAAAGATTAAAGCTTGAATTTAAGCTTGTAATAAACGGACAAACAATAATTTAATAATAAAGTCATAAAAGTAAGCAAAAAAGCGCCTATTTGAGGCGCTTTTTGTACTTTATAAGCTCTTTTATATATGAGTATATGAATATATTAGCATTTGATAATATAAAATAACCCCAAAAATAACCCCTCGAATATTAGAATCGAGGGGCTTGATTTATTTTCTTTTTATCCTTCGTTTGATTATAAAGCTTACAATTGAAAGGGCAATATAAACCAAAGCATATCCTATACACGTGCCCATGTTAAAGCATACATTTACAGGAATTAAAAACGCGCAGGCTGAAAGTACATTGAATGATAAAAGCTCAAAAGCATCTGAACACAAGGCTCCCGATACAATATATATAATAGGAAAGAAAATAAATAATCCTGCTATAATATCAATACCACCACGAAGTAGAAAGATAATAGCGAGAATCAAAAGCGCTCCTAAGCACATTCTTAGTATCTTGAATAAAATTTTCATAAATCTCATCCTTACAAGCTAAATTGATTAGCACCACATCATTAGTCGGCTAAAAGCATATGCTGTTGCTAGCGATACAACAAGCATGCCGATAACATAATAAATCTTTAACGCGATTTTTTCCTTTGGTAATATTTTAGAAAGGAAAATAGACGAAATAGTTGCCCAAGCAGCAATAAAAAGCCAAAATATCCTTGTAAAATCATTGGCATTAAAGCCCTGGACACAGCCACATCCAAGCCAGTCAACAAGAAAATGCGAGTTTATCCTGCCATATGGAATAAAGCAAACGAAAAACAGCAAAAGGGGAGATGCCAAAAGCATTATATTTTTTGTAGTCTTCATATGATCACGCTCCTTTGTTGAATTTATACCTATCTACAATTTAATTATATCATAGTCCTATATGAATGTAAATAGAATAGCATAATTTTAGAGGCTAATGGAGCTAGCAAGAGAAAAACAGCACCCCAAAAGGCGTAAAAAATAAAGGTACACATAAAGCGTACCTTTGTTTTCTTGGTTTGAAAAATTATCTCTTTGAGAACTGTGGTAGCAAAGACAAAAACGATTGATAATCGTTTTTGACGAGTGAAACCGCCCAAAGCAAAGAGTCAGCAGAGCGGAGTGTAAGCCCTTGCGTCGAAGCGATAGCTGACGACTATGCGACGGTGGAGGAGCCCGACGAGCAGCGAGGAGTGCAAAAAAATAAAGGTACACATAAAGCGTACCTTTGTTTTCTTTTTTTGAGAAATTATCTCTTTGAGAACTGTGGTGCACGACGAGCAGCCTTGAGACCGTACTTCTTTCTTTCCTTCATACGAGGGTCACGAGTGAGAAGACCAGCAGCCTTAAGAGCTGGACGGAATGTGTCGTCAGCGAGAAGCAAAGCTCTTGCAATACCGTGACGGATTGCACCAGCCTGACCTGAGATACCACCACCATTAACATTAGTAACTACATCGTACTTGCCCATTGTATCGGTAACACCGAAAGGTTGGTTGATGATAAGCTTAAGAGTTTCGAGACCAAAGTAGTCGTCTACATCTCTGCCATTGATAGTAATAGCACCTGTACCGGGATAGACACGAACACGAGCTACAGATGATTTTCTTCTACCTGTTCCGTAGAAATATGGTTTTGCACTTGTATACATTTTCTATCTCCTTTCGATTACTTTACTTCAATTGGGTTTTGAGCCTGTTGATTGTGATTAGGACCAGCGTAAACCTTAAGTCTTGTGATAGACTTGTCGCCGATTGCGTTGTGTGGGAGCATACCCTTAACTGCAAGCTTCATAGCGAGCTCTGGACGAGTAGCCATAAGAGTCTTGTATTGAACCTCTTTAAGACCACCGATGTAGCCAGAGTGACGACGATAGTACTTTTGCTCAAGCTTCTTACCAGTAAGAATAGCCTTTGATGCGTTAATGATGATTACGAATTCACCACAGTCAGCGTGAGGTGTGAATTCAGGACGATGCTTACCTCTAAGAATGTTAGCAGCTTCAACAGCAGTCTTACCGAGAGGCTTGTTAGCAGCGTCAATAACATACCATTTTCTTTCAATGGTGTTATTAGCCATAAAAGTTGACATTTTAATTTCCTCCAATATAGATTTGATTTTCGCAGAATACCTGCATCTTTATTGCTACAACATTATACCACCTAAAAAAACCTCTGTCAATAGATTTTTTGAAAAATTTTAGTTCAAATTAATTTTTAAATATGTTATCTCGTTTTTTCTCTTGTTTTCTCTTGTTTTCTCTCGTTTTCTCAATAAAAATTTTGTTAAAAAATCTAAAAAAATAACAAAATCCCACAAAAAGCTCGTGGGATTTTAAGTTTTATATATATAAGTAAATTATTTTTTGCCCTTTTCAAGCTTGACAGGCTTAACGCCCTTTTCTGTAAGCATAATGTTACAAGGAATGTCAAATTTACCTCT
>JAGALI010000026.1 GCA_017625275.1 Clostridia bacterium | reverse complement strand
CCCCTATTGAAAAGCAAGGAAAAGAAACTTATACCGCCTTCAATGAGTATCTACTGCATTTGCACAACATAGATAGAATGACACTCGAAAGTAGAACAAGAGCCTGGAATGAAGAGAGCAAGAAAAAGCTTGAATCAAAGCAGCTTGAATATTCTCTTAAGGAAAAGGCTATTGAAACCGCTGACAAGAATATAAGCAAGCTAAAGGCTGCAAAGAAAAAGCTTACTCATAAAAAGGCAGATATGGCAAAGCGCGAGAAGTATAATTCTGAAATTGAAAAGAGCATCGAGCAGAAAGAAAAAATCAAAAAAGAAATGGTCGTGCTCGGTAGAGAGATTAAAAAGCTTCAATCTGAGGTTGACAATTTTATTCCAATGGAAAACAAGCCTGTGTTTGGAGTGAATGAGGCAAGAGGAAGAAGTGAGGCGATAACAGCTGAGCAATCCCAGGAAAGAGCAAAAACTCTTGAAAAACAATATCCAGAATTTAAAGAGAAAGCAGAAGAGGTCCACAGATACTTTAAGAACCTCCTTCACATGGATGTGCAAACAGGTAAAATAACCTCCGAGCAAGAAGAGTATATGAACAAGCTTTACCCTCGCTATGTACCAACGATAAGAGATGGAAAGCAACCTGGAGTAAAGCCTGTCAAGGGAAAACACGATTATAAAGTGAATACGGATATTAAGACAGCAATAGGCGGTGGTGAGGATGTTCTTGAAATAGCCTATTCTGGAGCATCCAGAACCCAACAGGTTATCCGTTCTGGAAATGTTAACCTTCTTGCACAAAAAATATACGAGGCCCACTTGTCTATAGGAGATAATACATATGTAGAGGTGGTTTCTACAAAGAAAATGACACCAGAAGAAATCGCAGACATTAACTATGATGATGCGAGTATGCGCCCGAAGAATAATCAAGTAACATTTTTCTACAATGGTGAATACATAACTATGAAGGTGTCAAAGGAAATCTTTGCGGCATTTGAAGCTCTGGATAATCCGTCAATTGATTTTAATAGCACCATAATGAAAGGAATCAACAAGGTTAATAAGATTTACAAAACACTTGTAACATCTTATAGTCCAGCATTTATTTTACGAAATCCTATAAGAGACTTGCAGGATGCAGGACTAAACAGCAAAAACCCTGTTGAATTTGCCAAGAATCTGCCACTTGCATATAAAGAAATAGCGAGCAACGGTAAGTATTGGGAGCTATACCGGGCAATGGGCGGATTTAGTAGTTCTGTTTTTGACACACAAAAAGGTTTTACTTCTAAGGTTGGCAAAAGAGGATTGTCATCAATTGAGAAAAATGCGAAAGGCATAATCAAATCCCCATTTACAATGATAGAAAACGCAAACGTTGTTGTTGAGCAAGCAACAAGGCTTGCTGAATTTATGGCTTCATTGAAGAAAGGGAACACAGCAGAACAAGCATTGCTTGACTCAGCAGAGGTTACAACCAACTTTGGAAGAAAGGGCAAGCTTGCTAAAAAGCTAAACGCTACCGTTATGCCATTCTTAAACCCAGCTATACAGGGTGCTGATAAGATTTACAGAAACGTGAAAGATGCATTTGTTTCTAAAAACAAGGCAAAGGCATTTGCGTTATTGATTACTAAGGCTGCTTTGATAGGCGTTGTTCCTCATGTGTTGAATATGCTTATGTATAAAGACGATGAGGATTATGAAATACTTGATGAAACAGTCAAAGAAAACTATTATCTATTCAAGGTTGGAGATAAGTTCATAAGAATTCCTAAAGGCCGTTTGGTGAGCGCTTTGGCAGGAGCCGCAAACAGAATAACACTAATGGCAAGAGGAAAGGACCCAGACATAAAAAGTTATTTAAAAAACATATCGACACAAATTACACCTGTTGATAGTATGTCAAGGACCATATTCTCTCCATTTGTTGATGTTGCAACCAATACAACCTGGTATGGTTCAGCAATAGAAGGTAGGCAATTTGAAAACACAGCACCTAGAGATAGATACGACGAGAGCACAAGCTCAATAGCTATCGTGATAGGACAAGCGATAAATTATTCTCCAAAGAAAATACATTACTTGCTTGATCAATATTCCGGTGTGATAGGAGATTTTATTCTTCCGGCAACCACCAAGAAAGCCGAAAAGGACTATATCTCGAATAGCTTTGTAACAGATCCTGTAGTGTCCAACAAATTATCGTCAGAGTTTTATAAGCTTTATGACCAGGCACAGTATGGAAAGACTGCGGGAGATGATAAATCAACCTACTATGTTAAGTATCTCAATGAAACAAAGTCTGCTGTCAATAAAGTGTACAAGGAAATAAGCAAAATTCAAAATAGTAATTTAAGCTCAGCTGAAAAACTGCAACAAACAAGAGTTTTGAGAATTGCTATCAATAACATGTATAAATCTGCAATAAATGATTATGAAATTGTTGGAGCTGCAATAGAGGCAACAGCCGGAGTTGATGAGAAGTTTAGATACACTGAAATCATGCATTTGGTTTATGGTGCAGAAAGAGCACTTGAAACTTACGATGATAAAGTTTACGAAAAATGCTCATTGTTCAATAACGCTGGCATAGATTACGAAACATTATACTATTACTATTTTGCTACGCTAGGGTTGGAAAGCGATGTTGACAACGAAGGCAACACAATAGCAGGAAGCAAAAGAGGAAAGATAGTAGAGATTATTAATAGTTTAAATGTTTCTGATGAAGAAAAATTACTATTATTGTGTTATCGAGGATATTCGATAAAAGATGGAGATATTAAGGGATTAACCAAGGAATCTGCATTGGTTAAGTTAGCAAAACACCTTAAAAGCGCTAAAACGCTCAATAACGAGCAAAAAGAAAAACTTGCAGAGTTGTGTGGCTTGAAATATAAAAATGGCAAAATTATAGTTCCTGCCTCTTATAAATGGCGAAAAAACAACAAAAGTTCCGTGTTATCATTGATTAAGGGGGGATGAGTTTGTTTACAATTACGCCAGCAAAAATGCAAGAAGTAACAAAAATTGCTTGTCCGGAATGTAATGAAAAGATTCCTCGCATAGGGATAGCAAAGGACAGTAAAATAGAAGGACTTGCTTTTAAATGCAGAAAATGCGGTAAGTTCTGGGAAATAAAAACTAAATAAAACAGAGCCAATTCCGTTAGAGATAGAGCCGTTACCTTATTAAGGGGTAATGGCTCTTTTTCATTATAAAAATCTTAAAAAGGAGGTTTTGCAATGTCAGAGAAGAGCAATAGATTCGCTACTAACAAAGGCGGTATCATTAAGGCGCCACACCCAGTGAAAGACTCTCCTAAGTCAACTGTTGTAAAAGGTTCAGACTTGCGCAATGGTAAAGGCAAAAAGTAAGAGTTAAAATTCAAAAAAATCAAGGAGAAAAATTATGAAAAACGAAAAAGAAATACAGGAAGCGGAGGAGCTTGAACAAGAAGAGCTTGATGATGAAGATCTTGATTTGGAAGAAGATTTCGAATTTGACGATGAAGGAAATATTGTAATTCCCGATGAAGATGATGGCGAAGAGGATGAAGATGATGAGGATGACGAAGAAGATTCTCCAGAAGGCGATGGAGAAGAGGAATCCTTAGAAGATACACCAGAAGAAAACAAGCCATCTGAATGGGAAGAAAAATACAGAAAGCTTGAAAGTCAAACAAAAGAAACTCTTTCCAAGCTGAACATCAAAAATGATGATGTCGTTGCTGGCCTTGAGCAGTTGGCGGCAGAAACCGACAATGTTCCTCTTGAGGAATACAAGCAAAAGAAGGCTGAAGAGGCAAGGCAGCAAGAAGCTATGAAATTGCTTAATCAAAAGGAATTTGAAAAGCTTATAGCAAATGACCTAGCAGCTATTCAAGAAGCTTATCCTGTAGCAAAGAAGTTTAACAGCGTAAAAGACTTCCCTGAATTTGAAAAATTTGGAAAATTTAGAGATTTAGGACTTTCTCCAGCGGAAGCGTTTGCTGCGACACACCCAAGCATTATCGCAGAGGGAGTTGCAAGTTCTGTTAAACAGCAAAACCTAAATAATAAAAATCATTTAATCTCAACAGTGCCAAAGGGAGCGAAAAATAATAGCATTTCGATGAGTAAAAAGGAACTCGCAGAATGGAGAGATTTGTTCCCTGGCATGAGCGATAAAGAGATTCTTGCTCTTTATAAAGATAGTCTAAAAAAATAAAACAAGGAGAAAAATCAATGTTTAAACTTTTAAAAATTGAAAACGCAAGAATGAACGTGCCATCACCTGTCTTTCATGATGTTAAAGCAAGTGAAGCTGTACAAATCGGCGAGGCACTTGTTCTATCTGGTGGCGTGTTAACAAAGTGTGGAGCAACAACAGCTCCTCAATTCATTGCTATGGCAGATCTTAGTGCAACAGCTGTAAAAAGAGAAATTCCAGTAGCAAGAGTTGAAAAAAATCAAATTTACGAGGTTCCTGTAACTGCAGCACCAACTTCTCTCAAGGTTGGAGACAAGGTAACTCTTAACACAGACGGAATGCAAGTAACAGCAACAACTGCAGATGGAGTTATCACTGTAGAAGACGTAAACGGCGCAACTGTAGCCGGCGATAAAATCATAGTAAGAATTTGAGAAGGAGGAAAATAAATGTCAAATTTTACTTATAGTGCTATGTCGGGCAAAAACGACCCAATGTTTGGTAAATTTGAGCATCCTATAAAGGCTCTAATCGAAAACGAATCAAATATTTGTGAAAAGAAGAAAACAATTCTTGATCTTCTTTTCAATGTAGAAAAGTCATCAAGATATGCCGAAACAATTATTGGCGAATCTGACTTTGATACTTTCCAAGCTAAGAAGGAGGGACAAGAGGCAGAAAACGATAATGTAGAAGGTACATTTAAGAAAACCATTGAACATATCGAATTTGGCAAAGAGTTCACCATTACTAAGAAAATGGCTGATGATGCAAAGTTTGGTATGGGTGCAAATATGAGAAACAGACCTAAGAAGTTTGTTCGAGCATATTATAAGACAAGAGTAAAGATTGCTGCTCAAGCACTTATTAATGGTACATCTTCAACTATGACCTTCAATAAGGCAAAAGTTGACCTTACTACTTCCGATGAACTACCACTATTCCACAAGTCTCACCCTTATTCAACAACAAAAATGAAGGGTAAGACACAATGCAACTTCTTCTATGGAGATATCACTAGCGATGCATCTAAGCTTGAAGAGCAACTCGGTGTTCTTGCTAACAAGATGAGAAACTTCAAGGACGAAAATGGTGAAGTAATGGAATACGTTGCAGACGTTGTAATTATCCCTTGCAACAGACCAAAGCTGGAAAGCATGATGAAGAAGGTTATCGGCACTGAAAGATCCGTTGGTAGCAATAACAATGATATCAATACTCAGTATGGCAACTGGACTCTTGTTGTTCTTGATGGTTGGGAATCCACAGACGATAGATTTATGATCATGTCAAGCGAAGCAAATGAAAACCTTCTTGGCAACATGTTCTACAACCGAGTTCCTCTTGATATCACTACAGATATTGACAAGCACACACGTAACTATTTCTGGAATGGCTATTGCCGTTTTGGTGTTGGATTCAACACATGGAAGCACATGGCTCTTGCAGTTAACAGTTCAAGTGCTGTGGCAGGTGCAGAAGCACTTTAATTTTAAAACTTAAGGAGAGAATCGATGACTGTAAGTGAATTATATAGCCATGTGGCTCAGCTTGGATTCGAGGAATCTCTTGAAAGTGATAGCCGTTTTTATTTCGCGTTGGAAAGAGCACTTTTTCAAGTAAACACTTTAAGACCAGCTATTAAGGTTATCGAGATAAATCATAATCCTATTTCAAACATGTTAGGCACAAACTTTAAAGCTCAAAATAAAATAAATGACCTATATTATTCAACTGAGCGTGGAGTTGCCTACTATTTTGAAGCTGATGGTGAAGGAATAGCATACATAGAAATGTATGATGATGTTCAAAAGAAATGGAGAATGATAGATCAAATAAATTGGAAGTCTGAGCTTGGTTTTGTTTCTAAAAAAGGCTTTATAAAATCAGACGGTGAGTTTTTTAATTCTCCGGTTCGCTTGCGTTTCACAGGTCAATATGTATACTCTGTGAAAAACGTTGCAATTTACGGAGAATTGAGAAGCTCTCAAGAAGAAAAGATTCCACCATACTCTCGCTTTATAACATATGATATGGGAGATTTGGTTAGCGATTTCATCGAATTTGCCAATCCCCCCATCTCAAGCGAAGACAACAAGACACTTTCTACGGATTATTTTGTTGAGTCTAATCAAAAAATATGTCTTTCTAATACTCTTGCTGGAATATTCAAAATATCCTATAAGAGTAAACCCAATCTTCCTACCTTCGCAGAAAATGTTCAAGAAGATAAAACCGTAATAGATCTTGATGACGAGCTTTGTTCGTTGCTCCCTAACTTGGTTGCTTCATATGTTTGGGCGGACGATGAACCACAAAAAGCAGAGTATTATCTGTCTCTGTACAGAGAGCGAGCCGCTATCATAGAACTTAAAAAAACCGATGTAACGCCTGTTTTGGTAATAAATAAAAATGGATGGTGACCTTTATGACATACAAGAAAGAAAAGAATCTTCTTGGGCAAAGAGACACATATAACAAATGCTATTCCGCCTTTAGAGGTGTGGATTTTTCAAACGACCACACACAAGTTGATGAAAATAGATTTGCTTATGCTGTTAATATGTATAAAGATTATCAAACAGGAGAGGGACAAGCTATTGAAACGATACCAGGCTTTAGAATAGGAATAGAATTCCCAGAAAGAAACAACATTTTTGGAATTCATTGTTTTGAGTATAAAGTTAATGAAAAAAAGAAAAAAGAGGTTTTGGTTCATTATTACGACAAGCTGTATTGGTGGATTAATTATCCCAGCAGTGTGTTTCCTTCTAAAAACCAAAACAAAATGAGTTTTACAGCAACTCTAAAAGCGGGCGTAAAAGATGATTCTGTTGATGGATTATATCATTACACAATAGAGCTTCCATCCGTACCTTCATCAATTATGGTTATGGTTGATGGAGTTACCATCAGTGACGAAATATTTTCATTAAAAGGAAATGTGTTAACATTAAGCAGTTCCAGCTATTCTAGCGGGGATGTAGTTGAGGTTGATTACATCGAGGCTATTTATAGTCAAGCATCAGTATTGTTCAATGGAATGAACATGGCAAAAAGCACTTCTTTTGTTTTCAATAACAAGCTTTATATCATTGATGGAAAGAATTATTTGGTATATGATGGCGAAACTGTGAAATCTGTTGAAGGATATATTCCCACAACTTACAGATATATAATTCCCGCTGGTGAAAATGCCGATAATGGAAAAGAATATGAGCAGAGAAATTTGCTAAGCATCCTTTTTAAAAACACCTTTGTTCCAGATGGGGTTACAACGGAATTTTACCTTAGTGAAAAAGAACTTATGCAAATATATGAAGTTAGGCTTGCTGGTGAAAAAATTCCTTACTCTTTTGATAGGGCACTCGGGAAAGTGGTTTTTGGGGAAGCTCCCAAAAAGCCAGAAGAAATGGGTTTGCCAGAAGGGACGGATTGTCTTGAAATAACTGCGAGTAAGGAAATAACCAGTCTACAGGGCGTAAACGAGCCTATTTCTTCAATTGATTTAATAAGAAAATGTACGATAGCAACGGTGTTTGACAACAGGGTTTTCCTTTCTGGAAACCCTGCTTGTCCTAATCATATATTCTTTTGTTCTAATAATAACAAAACCGGGTATATAGATCCATCATACTGGGGAATTCTGAATTACAAGCAAGATGGTGTTGGAATTTCCAAAATAACAGGAATGATACCTGTAGCGGACACATTAATGGTTTTGAAAGAAGATTCTTCGCAAGAAGGGTGTGTTTTTTATCATACTAGGAGAGAGTCAAATAACGACATTTATCCTGTCGATTATCCAAGCACACAAGGATTGAACGGCATCGGGTGTCTAGGAGCTTGCACAAATTTTCTAGACGATCCTGTCTTTGTTTCTCATTTGGGACTTGAAGCGATAGGTCAACTCTCGGCACGATACGAAAGAGCAATAGAGCACCGTTCGAGCATGGTTGATGCAAAGCTTGTTAATTCGGATTTAGCAAATGCTGTTCTTGAAGAATGGAACGGGTATTTGCTTTTGCTAGTTGACGGAAAAATATTTATGGCGGATAGCCGCCAAAAGTACACCGATAATATTGGGAACATTCAATATGAATGGTATTATCTTGAAGATATCGGTATATATGAAAATCAATATCCAGAATTCAAATATACAGAATCATTGTATTATGATGAATTGCTTGGTAAAACAGTAACAGTAGATGGGACGGAATATCCGTTAGTTCTTGCTGATGAGGTTTATAACGAATATGAGGCTGTTTACGAGGATTTGCGTGGAACTGTGGCAAATTCACCAGGTGTCGAAGGGAATCCTTTAGAAAATGTCCTAAATACTATCATAACACTTGATATCGATGGAGAAACGAAAGATATAAGTGTTGATTACATAATAAAAGACAACAAGGCTCTTTTGTGTAGCAAAAGTGGAAGTTTAATTGGTGGTCAATTCAAAAAGGCAACAATTTTGAAAGTCATAGACGGAAACATCTTGTTCGGGACTGAGAACGGGTATGTTTGTATCTTTAACTTCGACAAAAGAGATTCGTTTGGAGTAATAGGTTCCGAATGGTATTCATTTAACAATAGGACCATTTTTTGCGGATGTGCTACAAAAATGGACTGCTGTGGTATCCCTCATCTCACAAAAAACACTGTAAAAAAATCTACTGTGATAAAGACGAAAGCATTTAGAGCATCGGCTGCTAAAGTGAAGGTTAGAACAAATAAGAATCCATACAAGCAGATAGGAAGAATCAATAACACGGTATTTGATTTCAGCAATGTGGATTTTTCAGACCTTTCCTTCAACACAACAGATCAAACATTGTTTGCAATTAAGGAAAAGGAAAAACAATGGATAGAAAAACAGTATTTTGTTTATTCGGATGAATACCTAAAGCCATTTGCTCTTTACTATATAGCATACAGATATAACATTGTTGGCAGATTCAAAGGATAGGAGGAAAAATGTCTTTAAAAAGAGTATCTAAAATTACAGAGGCGGAGTTAAAAACAAAAGGCGTTTCCGCTCTCGCTACTAGGCCTAATTCGCATTCTGCTCAATATGGCAATTCGGGCCTTTCAGCTGCCGAATTGAAAGCATGGTTTGACAAGCTAGGCATTCTTTTGTCAACAAGATTAAACGATTTAGTTGACAAACTAGGCAAAGAAAATGCTTGTGAATACATAGCAATACCAAAAACAATTTTTGAAAAAGAAGGTGAGTATAGCTTACTTGATTTTTTGAATTTATTCGCAAATGGAGAAATAGCTAACCATTTAAAAGCTTTTAAAAATCAAGGAGCTGTGGTACCACAATCACTACAGTCTTTATTGTTTGATATTGACGCTAAAACAAGTTCAAATGACGAGTATATTAGTATCAACAATGGTATGATTGTTGATTTAACTAATATAGTCAATCAAAACGCAGAAATGTGTTCATCAAACTCCAAAGATGCAGATGGCAACATTGTTTCTCACAAAGAAATATTGGGCAAAGTTGAAGAGGCAAAGGAAGCTTCGACTGTTGGAACGGCTCAAGCAAAAAAGCATGCCGAAGAAAAGGTTCTGGAGCACAACACTTCATTTAATTCTCATGCTGATATAAGAGCAACTATTACAACAGCTCTTGAAAAGGCTCAAGAAGCCTACAACTTAGCTGCTGGTAAAAGCAAGGTCCATCCAATGCAAAAATTTGAGGAATTTGTAAAATGCGCTTACGAAGAACCCGAAAAATATAATGTGGGTGATGTAGTTGTGTTCATTGATAAACTTCTCCCGGATTTTGTATTGTTTGCAAAAGAAGTAATTTTTGATTCAGAACTTGATGATTATATAATACCTAAAGATGATGCTTATTTTAACGAACTTGATATAGATCCAGCCCCAGGAAAGAGCTATTTGATAGGAAACATGCGTTTCGTAACAGTAGAAAGTGGAATGGATACAAGTGGTTTTGCGCGCGAAGAAGACGTGCAAAATTTAGAAGAAAGGCTTTCTAGCAATGAAGATTCCTTAACTGAATTAGGAAGTTATATTGAAGAGAACGTTGCTACAAAAGAAGAGGCAAAAACACTTGAAGAAGAAATTGCTAAAAAAGATGATCGAATGGCGTATTATGACACTGAAACTTCGAACATTATCGAGTTAGAAGATTACGCAGAATACGATCTTGGACAGCGATTAGAATTGACTGTGGAATTACCAGAAGAGACTGGGCCTTTATATTGCTGCATATTTAATTTTTATGCTGGTGAAACACCAACCTCGTTTGATGCACCAAGCGAGATTTTATTCCAGGGCGACGACACACTTGATGGAAGACTATATCCTGTTTCAAATCGACTTTATGAAATTAACATTAAAAATGTTATGGGCGTTTTGGTGGCTAAGGTTGGAGCTAATGACTATGAGGTGATTGAGTGAAGTATTTTGAAAGAAACAGACGTCGCTTGATGAAAAAGCACTACATAAGAGGTACGCAAAAAAGTGTAAGCGGAACAAGCTCTGTGTTAATTGATGACAGTGCAGGAGTGCCAATAAAAATGCTTGAAATTGTTGGTAAAACAACACAAGACGGAACTCCAACACCTGAAGCATATATTCCTATTAAAAATGCAAATCAAAAAAGTACAAACTTGTTTGATGAAAGCACAGTCACAGTAGGCAAAGAAATATCTGCCGATGGCGTAGAAGGTAATAACTCTTACCAACGCTTGTCGGATTATATAGAGATTGAGCCGAGCACTACTTATAGATTAAGTGATGTTTATAATACATTTACTATATTTGATGCAAATTCAGCACAAGCACAGTATGATAGATGTGCTTGTTATGATGAAAGCAAAACTTTGATTTCTGTATTGTTTGTTCTTTCTAGAACTCAAAAAGGACAACATACAACTACATTTACCGTTCCAGAAAATGCAAAGTATATAAGAATAACACAAGGTAAGTTCGCAGAGAAAACAATGCTCACAAAGGGCGAGGCTTTTGTGCCTTATTTACCTTTTGGAGATTATGGCTCAAAAATAGTATTACACGGAAAAAACCTTATTGATGATGTATATAATGTG
>JAGALI010000235.1 GCA_017625275.1 Clostridia bacterium | reverse complement strand
TCGGTGTAATTTTTATCAAGCGCTTGACCGATAGAAAGCCCTGTGCTTTCATCAACAGCATCATATGAATAGCCAAAAAGCCCCATACTGTCAAGAATCTGTCTATTAAAGGTGCTCGCAAGGTATTTATACTGTGCCTCAGTAATGCTGTATGGACCAAGGGTAATCATATCCTTGGACTTACATGAGCTAAAGCAGATAGGGCAAAGTAAAACGCAAAATATAATGCAAAGCACGCGAATTAATATCTTTTTCATTTAAACATCCTTTCTAAAATGCTTCTTATAGTATTGTAGCATGAAAAAGCGAAAAAGTCTACTGTAAATCCTTACATTTTTGAATATAAATTTTCATAAGCTCAACACACCCAAGAAGGTCGTCATCAGTTGGAGAAATCGAAAGCATAATATAAGGCACGGTTTTGATGCCACAGATTTTGATTTTATCCTTGTCAACAAGCGACATTTGATAAAGCAGAACCTTATCAATTTCTTCGGGATAAAAGCGCACCTGGTCGCGCATTTGCTCTACACGCTTAAATCTCGCTCTTTGAGCATAAGCCTTGATAAGCGCCACAGAGACAAGCGTTTTGGCAGACTTAGGCATAGGGCCAAATCGGTCAGTAAGCTCTCCTATTGCATCGCGATAATCGTCCTCGTTTTGAATATGAGCTATTTTCTTATACATATCCATACGCTGTGCCGACGATTTTATATAGCTCTTTGGCAAAAACGCGTCTCTTGAAAGGGTTATGGTTGTTTCAAATTTTTCTGGAAGCACCTCGCCCCTTTCCTCAAGCACAGCCTCGTTGAGAATGCGAACATAAAGGTCGTAGCCAATAGCCTCCATATGTCCGTGCTGGGCAGAGCCTAAAATGTTTCCAGCGCCTCTTATTTCGAGGTCACGCATGGCAATCTTAAAGCCCGCGCCAAACTCTGCGAAGTCGCGAATAGCATTAAGACGCTTTTCGGCAACCTCGCTTATTTGCTTGCCTGGACGATAGGTAAAGAACGCATAGGCACGACGGTGGCTTCTGCCAACCCTACCACGAATTTGGTGTAGCTGAGCAAGCCCCATTTTGTCTGCGTTTTCTATGATAAGAGTGTTTGCGTTTGGAATATCAATTCCTGTTTCTATAATTGTTGTGCTGACAAGCACATCTATCTCTCCTAAGGTTAGCGAGTGCCAAATTTCCTCAATTTCATCTCGCTCCATCTGACCATGTGCGACACAAATACGCGCGTCAGGGAATGCCCTTAATAGCTTAGCCTGAACATCATATATTTTCTCGACATTGTTATAAAGATAGAACACCTGACCACCACGATGAAGCTCACGCCTGATGGCATCATTTATAACATTTTCATCATATTCGAGAACATATGACATAACGCCAAGACGGCCACCTGGTGCATCGTCAAGCACCGACATATCACGAATACCACCCATCGCCATGCTAAGGGTACGAGGAATAGGTGTTGCGCTAAGAGAAAGCACATCGACATCAGGCACAGCCTGCTTGATTTTTTCCTTTTGCCCAACTCCGAAGCGTTGCTCCTCATCGATGATAAGAAGTCCAAGGTCCTTAAATTCTATTTTATTGCTTAGAAGCTTGTGCGTACCAATTATAATATCAAGGTCGCCTCTGCGAAGCCTACGAAGCGCCTCTGCCTGTTGCTTAGGCGTGCGAAATCTTGATATCATATCAATGCTAACCCCAGTGCCAGCAAAGCGTGATATGGCGGTTTGATAGTGTTGCATGGCAAGAATAGTGGTAGGCACCAAAATTGCAACCTGCTTGTTGTTAGCCACAGCCTTCATCGCAGCGCGAAGCGCAACCTCGGTTTTGCCATATCCAACATCACCACAAAGAACTCTATCCATAGGATAGGGGCGCTCCATGTCGCGCTTAATTTCTGAGATAGCCTCAAGCTGGCTTTCGGTTTCCTCAAATTCAAAGGAGGAGTCAAATTCTCGCTCTATAATGCCATCTGGTGCAAATGAAAAGCCGTCAATGCGAGTTCTGCGCGCATAGAGGTCGATAAGCTCCTTTGCCATTTCCTTTGCGCTTGCCTTAGCGCGAGAGGTGGCTCTTTTCCACTCAGCACCACCCATTTTTGACAGCTTAACCTCACCGTCAGCAGAGCCAGCACCAATGTATTTTGATACCATATCAAGCTGGTCTACTGGTAAAAACAGCTTGTCAGTGCCTGCGTACTGAATGGCAATATAATCGCGATAAGCACCACATACTAAAAGATTTTCAATTCCAAGATATTTACCTATACCATAATGCTGGTGAACAACAGCATCGCCTACATTGAGGTCAGCATAGGATAAAATCCTCTCACCTGCGTTTTTGGCAAATTTTGAGCGCTTGCGTGATTTTGAGGTAGCGCGCTCGCTTTTCGAGGAAAGCACCATAATAACAGCCCTCGCGCCAAAAATCTCATATCCGTCTGGGAAGGTGTCGCTTAAAACGCAAACAGCCCCCTCCTTCATCTCTTCATTCTCACCTTTAGAGGCAAACGCAGGAATAGAGTAATCACAAAGCGCGCGCACAGCCTCCTTAACCTCGGTCTCTGTACGGCAAACAAGAGCACAGCTGTATTTGCTTTCTGTATAATATTTTAACTGCTCAACAATTGTATTTATCGACACATCTGTGTGTGAAATGCCTCTTGATTTAAGGTCGTAAATTCCACCAGCCTCGCCCTTGTAGCTTATTGCAAACTTGTCAAGGTTTATAATTTGGTTTTCCTTAAAAAACGCCTCAAGCCTGTCTGCCTCTGCCATATATTCGCAAAGCTCAGCATCTACAAGCCCAGATGAGATAAGTGACTCGCAAATATTGTCCATAAGGTCAGTCGCACCCTTTACCTTAGTGCGAATGCCAGCAAGGTCGCAAACGATTGCGCACGAATTATCAAAATAGTCAAGAAGTGTCGCCCTTTGAGGGTAGATAAGAGAAATAAATCTATCAAAAAACGCGCTAGAGGTCTGTGAATCTATGGAGAAAATGTTCTTTTTAAGCTCCTTTTCGCTTTGCTCGGATGGATTTTTGTCAAGAAGAGCATCAAGACGCGCGCGAATTTCCCTTGCTTGCTCTCGGCTAGCAATAATTTCCTTTGAGGGAGTTATTGAAAAACGCTCGATTTTAGCGCCAGTACGCTGAGAAATAGGGTCAAAAAGCCCCATTCTGTCAACCTCATCGCCAAAAAGCTCAATTCTTATTGGTAGCCCCTCGGACACATCAGCGCCATTCAATGAAATGCTTCCGGTCGGAAAAATATCAATAATTCCACCACGCACAGCATACTGTCCAGCGCTTTCAACAAGCTCACAGGACTTGTAGCCCGTGTTTATAAGCTTCCTTATCAGCTCATCAACCTCAATAGTGTCACCAAGTGCAATGTCAAAGGTGCGCGAGGTAAGCTCACTCAAGGGCATAGTGTATTGAAGAAGCGCATCAGGAGTTGCAATAACGGCATCAAGTGTAGAATTGGCAACACCACAAAGCACTCTTAGCCTGTCGTGCTCTAGCTCGTGCGAGGCTGTTATATCAAAAAAGTTGAAGTCACGCATAGGATAAAGCTCGCATTTCATTCCACTTTTTTTGAAAAAGTCGTTAAGGCGATTTGCGCGCCTCTCCTCAGGCATCATTACAAGCACGGTTTTACCATATTTTTCCCTTATATCCATAACAAGAGAATAGATAAGCGCACATTCAGCGCCATCACATATTCCGTTAACTAAAAGAGGCAGACAAAGCCCAGACGCCCTAAGCTCCTCAAGACGACAAAGTAGCGCGCCGTATTCAGGCGTGCTTTTTATAGGCTTTAAAAGTACATTTGTATTCATTTTTTATTCCTTTGAAAACGCGACATCGCGCCCTTTTGAGGGCGCGTAGCTGTTGATTTTTGATGAATTAGCGCGAAATGAGCAATCAAGCCCCTCGCGTATGATTAATATAACATACATTTCCGATTTTGTCAATTAATTTATATTATAAAACGCAATAAATTATTGACATATAAGTCTTAAAATGATAAAATATTCTTACAAAGAAAACAAGCGAATGCTTTACATATTATTGGAGGTTCAATATGAGCGATAAAATTTTAAAGCTAAAAAAGGTCGCAAACGATATAAGAATCGGTGCGATTGAGGCAGTATATAGTGCGAAGTCAGGACACCCAGGTGGTGCACTTTCCTCGGCAGATATTTTGGCATGTCTTTATTTTTCTGAGCTTAGAATAGACCCAGAAAGACCAAATAAGCTAGATAGAGATAGATTTGTGCTTTCAAAGGGACATTCCTGCCCAGGACTTTATGCAGCGCTTGCACATCGTGGCTATTTTGATGTTGAGGAGCTAAAGGGCTTCCGTCATCTAGGCTCAATTATGCAGGGACACCCTGACATGAAGAATATAAAGGGAATTGATATGTCAGCAGGCTCACTTGGACAGGGCTTCTCCTGCGCTTGTGGAATGGCGCTTGCAGGCAAGCTAGATGGAAGCGATTATCGTGTTTACACCTTGATAGGCGATGGAGAAAGCCAAGAGGGTCAAATTTGGGAGGCGATAATGTTTGGCGCGCATTATAAGCTAGACAATCTTTGCCTTATTATAGATAATAACGGTCTACATCCTGTAACTCCACAAATACTTGCATACTTTCCAAAGAAATAACATTGTGGAACTGAACAATATGCAATACTTGCTTGTTTGATATCAATTTGTTCTTTGATTTCAACCATTTCATGAAGATAATTTTCCCATCGATTTCCTGGTTTCTTATATCCAGTATTTGGATCAATAATTGTAACTTGTTGAACTTCAACTGTATACACTTTCTTTCTGAGTTTATTTATTCCTTCTTTTATTTTTCCTCCAACAGCTTCTAAAACTGATTTATCTTCTTCATATTTCTCTTCTTGAACTTGAACACTCTCAACAATATAATCAACTCCTTTTTCCAAAACATATGCAACCTGTGCTGCATGTTTCATTTTTTCAACTATTTCTATATTAAATTCAGCTTGATCTTTTTCAAATGATTTTTGTAATAATTCTAAAATAACATCTGTTTCTTCTCTTTGAAGTAAATACACAATTTGAAGAATATCCAATAAATGTTTTGTTGGGAATTGTCTTGAAAGAATTGATGGTGATGATTGTTGATCAATTAACATATTATCAACTTCATCAACAATGACAAGATCATACTCTCTATCAATATATCCCTTCTTTGATTCATATCTTCTCAATGGTTCTTGTAAAAACAATGAATTCAAAAAGAC
>JAGALI010000234.1 GCA_017625275.1 Clostridia bacterium | reverse complement strand
GTAATGTAGCCCTCAATTGCGTGTGTAAGAGCATCCATACCTGTAGCTGCTGTGAGTCCCTTAGGCATTGAAGCCATAAGCTCAGCATCTACGATTGCGAGAACAGGGATATCGTTTGCATCAACACAAACCATCTTTCTGCCACTTTCCTCGTCTGTGATTACATAGTTGATTGTAACCTCTGCTGCTGTTCCTGCTGTTGTAGGAAGAGCGATAATATCTACGCACTTATTCTTTGTTGGTGCAACGCCCTCAAGTGATACAACATCAGCAAATTCTGGGTTATTGATGATAATACCAATAGCCTTTGCGGTATCAATTGCACTACCACCACCGATTGCAATGATAAAGTCAGCGCCTGATGCCTTATAAGCCTCAACACCTGCCTTAACATTTGTTACAGTTGGATTAGCCTTAAAGTCTGAAAAGAGCTCGTAAGGGAAATCTCCAAGAGTGTCTGTAACCTTTGTAACTACGCCGAACTCAACAAGGTCCTTATCACCTACGATAAATGCCTTAGTGTAGCCTCTGCGTGCGATTTCGGTAGCAAGTGTCTCTCTTGAGCCTGCTCCAAAATAAGAGGTTTCGTTAAGAATAAATCTGTTTGCCATTTTTATTTCTCCTTTGTGTTAAAAATTTTTCAAGTTAAGTATAGCACTAAATGGATAACTTTTCAAGTATTATTTTAAATAATAATTACTTATCCTTGCTTTCGGTCTCCTCATCAGCTGGCTTCGCCTCTAGCACTGGCTTAGCAAGCTTCAAAAGATAAATAATGCCTGTTACAATTCCCACAAGTCCTATTATCATAAGTGGAAAAAGAACCCACTCGTTAAATATCATCTTGTCTGCAATCTTATTTACAAAATTAAAAACTACTGCAACAAAAAGGCATATGTAGCCTACTGTGTGTATAATTTTTAAAGCCTTCATCATTTTCATAGTATACTCCTTAAAATCATACCTCTATTTTTAATCCATCATATGCAACGCTTGCACCAAATGCATCTGCAAGCTCTACAGTCTTCTCGTGAGGTGCATGTAGCGAGGGGGCTATATGAGAAAGATAGATTTTTGTTTTTTCATTTATTGCGCCTATTGTTTTAAGAGATGCTATCATAAGCCTTAGCATTGGTATGCTATTATGCTCAGCCAAGCGATAATCACCCTCATAATCTCCTACTGTGCAGTCAAGCACGGCAAGGTCTATTTCTGCGTGCCAGAGGCTATTATATGTATCATTTAAAAGCCAACCACCGTCACAGCCATAAAAGATTTTCTTATCTTCCATTTCAATCAACAGGTGCTGAGGGTATGCGCTTTTATCGTGATTTGCGCTCATTCCCATTACACAAAGCTCTCCTATTTGCGTTTTTTCAAGCAGGCGCATTCTCTTGATTTCTACATTTGGAATGCTTTCAAGCACTGCGTCCTCTCTTACCCAAAGGCGAAGGGGTGTGTCCTTAACGAGCGCTATTTTTGCTATATTATCCTTGTCAAAGTGGTCGTCGTGAAGATGAGTTATTATAATATCCTCAATTTCGTCTATGCCTTTATTCAAAATACGCATAGAGTCAAGCGCGTGAGGTCCACAATCAACAAGATATTTTTCGTTTATTAAAATTGACGAGGCACGGCGCGCATCATTATCGAATTTGTCCTTAAATTCGGTATTTAGCTTTGGTGAAAAATCGCACGCGCAGGTGCCAAGAAATGTTATCTTAAAGCCCTTCATATAAATCCTTAAATCTCTATTATTAAATGTGAGGCTTCATTCTCACACATTGCAGGAATTGTTATATAATCAGCTCCGTCGTGTACGGAGCGATTGCCAGCGTGAAAATGGCCTTGAATTACTGCCCTTACCTTACCCGAGTCCCTTACAAGCTCTCTTAGCTCCCTATGATTATAAATTAAATGAGACTCGCAAATATCAGGATCTGCATTTTGATGCATAAATAAATAGCAATCACCCTGTGCGCTATCAAGCTCTTTTTTTAGCTCGTCAAGGCAAGGGACATAGCAGTCTGTCCAGTCACTATCCCCTGGTGAATATTGAATGCCAGATTTAAAATAATTTGCATCTAGGAAAATAAGGCTTTTATCACCAGCCTTGATTGTTCTTGGCATATATTTTTTGCCGATGGTTGAATAAAAATCCTCTGGGGTGAAGCAAAAGCCATCGTGATTTCCCATCACAACAATCAAATCACTCCTTGCCTCGTCAAGCACGCGCGACACAGCCACAAGGTTGTCTCTTTCTAGCTCGCGTGTTTTATCAACATCTATAACATCGCCAAGACAAATCACAAGCTCACAGCCCTCTTTTTCAAAAAGCTCTAGCACTTGTCTAATTTTATCAAGTGATTTTTTATAATATCTGCCACCAGCCGTCTCTCTTGTGCAATAATGTGGGTCGGCAAAAAGTCCTATTTTCATATTTGCTCCTTAGATTAGCGGTATTCATCAAGCACGGACTTCAAAAGCTCTGGATTATCAGTCATAATACAGTCACAGCCCATTTCAATAAGCTGACGCATTGTTTCCTCATCATTTATTGTCCAATACTGAACTGCGACATTTCTTCTGTGAGCTCTTTTTATGTAGGTTTCCTTATCAAGGCTAATATCTACTCCAACATCGTATGAGGTTGGAATTTGAAGGCAGGCAAAGTCGCCATTATCAAAAATATTTACCTTTAGCATTTGAGTTACAACAAATTTTGCAGCCGTGCCCATAGGAGCTCCCCTTAAAAGCTGTGGGTATTTTTCCTTTAGCTCCAGCTCTATCTCGTCGTGGAAGGTGCCCACAACGATTTGATCCTTATATTCAGGGTATTTTTCAAGAGTTTCGTTTAAAATTCTGCACGCCTCATAGCCACGCTCCGCCTCGTCCTTGATTTCAACTATGAAAAGAAGGTCTGGATTTGAGGAATAAAATTCCTCAAAAAGCTGGTCTACTGTTGCAATTTGCAATCCCTTTGAGACAAATGAGGTGTCGTTTTTATAAATTCTATCTCCGTTTTTGTCCTCAAAATAATAGCCGAAATTATACTGCCTTAGCTCCTCAAGAGTCATATCCTCTATGTAGTGGCGCTTACCCTCGTCCTCGCAAAGCGTCTTAACCTCATCAAGGGTTAAATCGCCATTTACATTACAGGTTTCGTCAATATAGCTGTCGTGATTGTATACAAGATAGCCGTCCCTTGTAAGATAAAGGTCGCTTTCTATTATTTGTGTTCCATAGGTGCTTACTGCCTCTCTAAAGGCAAGCATTGTGTTTTCAGGATTGCACTCTCCACCACCACGATGCGCCGCAATCATCGGTAGCTCCCCCTCGCCCACAACAAAGGGATTACTTTCAACATTGTCCTTTGGTGGGATAATATTTATAATTAGCATAAACAATAAAATCGCGAAAAGTGTCGCTCCGACTATAATTAAAGCCTTTTGCTTTTTTGTTGTTTTTTTCATATTATTCCTTTCGATGTATGTAATGATGTTGAAAATTGATTACCTTCTCGTCAGACAAACGACACACTCGACGTGGCTTGTCTTAGGGAACATGTTATAGACTGAAATTGGCTCATCGATTTTATATTTACGTGTGAGCTTCTTTAGGTCGCGCGCCATGGTGTCTGGATTGCACGATACATAAACGATTTTATTTGGATTTAATCTCAAAAGCGTGTCGAGCATAAAATCAGAGCAGCCCTTTCTTGGTGGGTCTATGATACACGCATCAATCTTTTTATTGAAGTTCTTTGCATCGCCCTCAAAAAACTCGATATTTTCAACCTCGTTAAGGGTTGCATTGCGCTTCGCGTCCTCGACTGCCGAT
>JAGALI010000233.1 GCA_017625275.1 Clostridia bacterium | reverse complement strand
TGTTAAGCTATCGGCAGGAGCTGTAGAGGAAACAGGAGGGGTGCAAATTGTAATTGAGCTGTTTTCGCAAATTTGCTCGGCAATAAAGGAATACGAGGTAATTGTTAGAATAGATAGACGTAAATTGCCATTTTATGAGTGCGTAAAGGAAGCCAGACGCTGGTGGGACGCGCTCGGCTATAAATGCGCGCCCGTTCCTAATGACGCTAAGCTACCTATGTATTCTACATGGTATAGCTTCCATCAAAGCACAATACCAGATGAAATAATAAAGTAATGTAAAATCGCCAAGGAATATGGCATGGATACTGTAATAGTTGACGACGGCTGGCAAACAGACGACAATTCAAGAGGCTACGCCTTTTGTGGAGACTGGCAGGTGTGCGAGAGCAAGATACCTGACATGAGGGCGTTTGTTAACGAAATACACGCACTTGGCATGAAATTTATGATATGGTTTTCCGTTCCATTTGTAGGTGTTGAAAGCAAAAACTACGAAAGATTCAGGGGCATGTACTTATCGACTCACCGAAGTGCACGCGCGTCCGTGCTCGACCCACGCTTCAAGGAGGTGCGCGACTTCCTAACTGACCTGTACGCTAGTAGTGTAGAAAAATACGGCTGGGACGGACTAAAGCTTGACTTTATTGATTGCTTTTCTTTAAGTGAGGATAGCTCCGAAAATTACGAAAAAATGGACACTGTGTCCGTAGAGGAGGGCTTACAAAGACTCCTTGGCGAGGCAATGGAGAAGCTAAAGAAAATCAATCCTGACATAATGATAGAATTTCGTCAATCCTATGTTGGACCAGCAATCTCAAAATACGGTAACATATTCAGGGTTACAGATTGTCCAAACGACGCTATAAATAACAGGGTGTTTTCACTAAATCTTCGCTTGACCTCTGCTGAAACAGCAGTACATAGCGATATGATTATGTGGAATAAAAACGACACAAATGAGGGCGTTTTGTATCAGCTTCTTGCCGTCATGTTTGCAGTTCCACAAATTTCTATACGCTTCGACAATATAACCGAAGAGCACAGAAAAATACTCAAAAATTACCTTGCCTTCTGGCGTGAGCATAGGGATGTTTTGCTGAATGGAGAGCTAGAGGCTCGTGATGTAGATGCTAACTATTCTATGGCACAAAGCAAAAAGGACGGATGCTGTGTGGCTGTTTTATATCAAGGAGCTGTAAAAAGGCTTGAAAAAGGCACACAGGAGTTTATCTTTAATTCTACAGGTAGCGACAAAATCTATATAGAGACAGAAGAAGAACGAAAATATGAGATTTATGATATTTTCGGCAACAAATATTCAGAGGGCGCTGTATCAAGGGGAGTTCACGCTCTCAATGTTAAAAACTGCGAAATGGTAAAGCTTTCATAATAGAGCTATATTTAGGGATAGGCAACTGCCTATCCCTTTATCTTGTGTAAAATTAAAAAATAAAACATCTTGATTTATTATAAAAGTATGTTATAATATACACAAGGAACGACAAATTTATAAAAATGAGCCGAGCGTCTGTTTAAAATTAAGTGACTGACGGCTTGATTTTTAATACAGGAGAACATTATGATAAGCATTTTTTCAACATTTTACAACGATAAGGAAATGGCAAGGCTTGTTATGGATAGCGTGCTTTCGCAAACATATAGCGATATAGAGCACGTTATAACCGATGGTGGCTCAACCGATGGAAGCGTTGAATTGTACAAAAGCTACGAGGAAAAATACGCAGAGGCTGGCAAAAAGCTCGTATGGATATCAGAGAAGGACAAGGGCTTATATGACGGCTTTAATAAGGCGGCAAATTTAGCAACAGGTGATTATCTCCTCGTTTGCACCGACCCTTATATAAATAGCTCTATTATTGAGGAAATGATGACTACAATTATCAGCGAGGATTATGATTACATATATGGTGGTATGATTTTCCAAAAGGATGGCAAAATAGTAAGAATTTGGAGTGGTAAGCCTGGCAACTGGCGTCTTGGCTGGCTAGCAGCAACGCCTACCTTGCTTATGAAGAGAAGCGTTTGGGAAAAGCATGGTGGCTTTGACATTAAATACAAGTCGGCGGCAGATTATAAGGTTCAAATAAGCATATTTAAGGATAAGGAGCTTAAATCCACCTCGCTTCAAAAGCCCTTGATTAACTATTATGCTGGTGGTACTAGCAACAACGGCATAAAGGGAAAGCTACTATCCATGAAGGAATGCGGAAGAATATTGCGCGAATGCCATGTTCGCTTCGGCTGGTTTACGAACATATGCAAAACCTTTATAGCTCTGTTCGCATATACATTTGCATCTCATAAAAAAACAGAGCTTAAGGATTTTCAACAATAATTTAATTTAAGAAAAACAAAGGCGAAAAAGATATGATATCTTATACAACTTTATTTGAACAGCAGTCATACAACGATGCCCTCGATTACTATATGGAAACATTATCCAAGGACAATTTGCCTCAGTGGGATTATGTTGTCCTCACTGCTTCTAATGATGCTCAGGCGCTCGCTTATGAGGTGCAGATTAAGCATAGGCAGTCAAAGGCTCTTTTGCCAAGAAATACGAAATTTGTAGTAATTCCGGATAGAGAGGGTAAGCGTATCGGCTCAGGTGGCGCTACCTTTTCGGTAATTCGATACATTCGTGAGAACGAACAAACCTTTAAAAACAAACGAATTTTGTGCATACATTCAGGTGGAGACAGCAAGCGCGTGCCTCAATATTCGGCATGCGGTAAGCTTTTCTCTCCTGTTCCGAGAATTTTGCCTGACGGCAGACGCTCTACACTTTTTGATGAATTTATGATAGGCATGTCCACGGTGGCATCAAGAATTTCTGAGGGAATGCTTGTATGCTCTGGAGATGTTCTGCTTCTCTTTAATGCATTACAAATTGATTTTTACAGGGCAGATGTTGCCGCGCTTTCAATTAAAGAAAATGTGGAGATTGGTAAAAATCATGGCGTATATCTCAAGCATGGAGAGGGCTTTGTCGGAAACTTCCTTCACAAAATGGATACAGATACCCTAAGGTCTTGTGGCGCAGTTGACGCACAAGGAAATGTCGATATCGACACAGGCGCTGTTATTATAGGTGCTGAGGTGCTTGAAAGGCTTTATAGTTTGGTAAAGGATGAAAAGGATTATTTATCGTTTGCAAACGAAAGGGCCAAGGTGTCCTTTTATGCAGATTTCCTTTACCCTCTTGCAATAAATTCTACCCTTGAGCAATTTTACAAGGAAAAGCCTGAGGGCGATTTTACCGAGGAGCTTTATGCCTGTCGCACAAAGCTTTGGAATGCGCTTCATGAATATAAAATAAAGCTAATTCAATTATCCCCAGCAAGCTTTATTCACTTTGGAACTACAAGGGAGCTTCTTAGGCTCGTAACTGATGATATGGAGCAGTATCGCTTCCTTGGCTGGAAATCTGTTATCAACAGTAATCTATTTACAGACAAATATGCTATTTCCAATAGCTATGTAAGCCGTAAGAGCTGTGTGGGAGAGGGAAGCTATATTGAGGATAGCCGAATTCACCGTGGCTCCGTAATAGGAAAGAGATGCGTTATCTCAGGCGTTACCCTTGATGGTGACAGCGTCGCAGACGAAACCGTTCTTCACGGACTTAAGCTTGGTGACGGACGCTTTGTTTGCCGTATGTATGGCGTAAATGACAACCCAAAGGAGAATAAGCTTTTTGGAAAGGAAATTTCTGAGCCACTTTGGACTGCAAAAATTTACCCTATCTGCGATTCCATTGAGGAGGCTGTTCGCAGAACTATAAAAAATGACATAGCTGGCTGTGAGCTTGCATCTCTACAATCAAGCTTCCAAGATGCCGATGTAACTGCCATTTTGCCTTGGCAGGAGAATTTGTATGAGCAGGTTGTTGCCGAGGACATTCTCGATTACATCGACCACCATCGCTCAGTCAAGGAGCTAAAGGAAAAATATTCAGAAATTGATATTAAGACAGTTAATTATCTATTAGATAAGGCAAAAAAACTCAGCCTTGAAAGCTTGCAGGAGTTTAGTCTTTTGATTAGAATTTACTGCTATCTTAGTCATCTAACGAGTGGTGAATTTAAGGAAAAAATGGAGCAGGCATGCCTTAAGGCCATCTGCGACGCAACGCTTTTGGGCGCGTATTCTAATATTCATCAGCAAAAGATGAATTTTGTGAAGGACGAAACCATTGTCAAGCTACCAGTTAGAGTTAATTTTGGTGGTGGCTGGAGCGACACTCCTCCCTATTGCATGGAAAATGGTGGTACAGTTTTAAATGCCGCTATATCTATCAATGGTACATTACCAATTGAGGTTACTATTCGTAGGATTTCTGAGCCGTGTATTATCTTGGAGAGCACGGATATCGGCTCTAGAACGGAATGTACAACCATTAAAGAAATACAAAAATGCACAGACCCATCAGACCCAGCAGCCCTTCATAAGGCAGCGCTTATTGCAGCTGGCTTGATTCCAAAGGACGGAGAGGTGGAGCTTTCAAGCGTTCTTGCACAGCTCGGTGGTGGTCTATACATGAACACACGAGTTATAAACATTCCTAAGGGAAGTGGACTTGGTACAAGCTCTATTTTGGCTGGCGCGTGTATGAAGGCTATCAATGAGGCGTTTGGGCTTGGCTGGACTAACGATGAGCTCTATGAGCGTGTGCTGTGCATGGAGCAGCTTATGTCTACAGGTGGAGGCTGGCAGGATCAGGTTGGTGGACTTACCTCAGGAATTAAAATGGTAACCACACGTGCTAGCTTAAAGCAGCAGATTGCTTGCACTCCTTGCGTAATCAGCGAGGAGACCTTGAAGGAGCTAAATGATCGTTACTGTATCATATATACAGGTCAGCGCAGACTTGCAAGAAATCTTTTAAGAGAGGTTATTTTAAAATATATTGCCAACGACCCTGTTTCCGTCAAGGCGCACTATAACATTCAAAGACTTGCAGTGCTTATGCGCTTTGAGCTTGAAAAAGGAAATGTTGATGGCTTTGCCAAGCTCATGAACGAGCACTGGGAGGAAAGCCGTAAAATCGATGCAGGAAGCACGAATACCTGTATAAACCAAATATTCTTGAGCATTGATGATTTGATTGATGGCAGAATGATATGTGGCGCAGGTGGAGGCGGATTTTTGCAGGTTGTTCTTAAAAATGGCGTTAGTAAAGCCGATTTAAAAAACCGACTTTATGAGGTGTTTAAGGACAGCGGAGTCGACGCTTGGGAATGCGAGATAATAAATAAATTCTAACCCCAGCAGTTTTAGCATATTTAAAATAAAAAAGCCTTGAAAACGCTAAGTTTTCAAGGCTTTTTTAGTCGAAGCGCAAAGAAGCATCGCAAAAACGGAACAGGCTGTATCACAATGATAAACGATCACCTCTACGAAGGTAGATACACCCCATGCCTAAACGGAAAGCGAATCTCCAAAAATGTTTATGCAAAAACAAGAGAAGAGTGCGAGCAAAAGCTAGCAGAGCTAATCGTGCAAATGAAAGCAGAAATCGCCAAGCTGAAGAAAAAATGAAGCAGTAATGAACACACGAAAGGCTGACAAAATTTTGTCAGCCTTTACAAGCTCAAATGGTTGAAATGGTTTTGAAAATATGATACAATAAACTCACAGATAAATAAGAATTTGACGAGGTAACAAATGACTGAAAAAGAAAAAGCTGCGGCGGGTTATCTATACAACGCCAATTATGACGAAGAATTACTGAACGAAATAGGCAGATGCAATGATTTGTGTCATAGATTTAATCAAATAGCACCTTCTAACCGCACAGCACAGAGTGAGATTTTGAAGCAGATTTTTGGTTCTATGGGAGAGCAGGTTACGGTCAATACGCCGTTTTGGTGTGATTATGGATATAATACTTCTGTAGGCGATTATTTCTTTGCAAATCATAATTGTCAGATATTAGACGGCGGAAAGGTTTGCTTTGGTAATCACGTTTTTATTGCACCCAATTGCTTGTTCACAACAGCA
>JAGALI010000232.1 GCA_017625275.1 Clostridia bacterium | reverse complement strand
TAAAATTTTAGAGTCCCTAGATTTAGAAATAACAATATCTCCAAAAAATAAATTAAAATATGAATCTTTGTTTCAAAAAAATGGAATAGTGGCGAAATTTAGTAAAAGCAAGGGATTAATTCCTTTTTTAAGAAAATATGAAAAACGATATGGCATATTTTTAGGTGCTTTGTTTTTGCTTTTGTCGGTTTACGCCTCATCTCTTTTTGTGTGGAGAATAGATATTGAGGGTAATAAAAATGTGCCTGATGAAGAAATCATCTTACAGCTTGAAAATGCTGGCTTTTCTTTAGGCAAATTTATTCCTAATGTAAATTATGATACGATACATAATAAATTTTTACTTGCCTCGGACAATATTTCGTGGGTTTCAATTAATATTTCTGGAAATGTAGCGACTGTTCATGTTAGGGAAAGACAAAAAGACTCATTAAGCAACAAAACTACATATTCTAATGTGATAGCCAAATACGACGCTCAAATTGCCCTTGTTCAGCTTTACAATGGCAAAAAGGTAGTATCTATTGGTGATGTTGTAAAAAAAGGTGATTTACTAATAACAGGAGTTTTAAACTCGCAATCTCAAGGAGTCAGATATGCTCATGCAGACGGAGTCATAATGGCATATGTAAACAAGCCAATTTTTATAAAAATGCCTTTAAAAACGACTGAAAAGGTTTACACCGGAAAGGTTTACGAGAAAAAAAGTGTAAAAATCTTTTCAAAACCAATAAATTTTTTATTAAAGTATAGAAATTATAGCGAGTTTTGTGATAAAATAGAAAGGAAAGAAAAGCTTTGCCTCTTTGGAGCTATTGAATTGCCAATTGAAATCACCACCACATATTTTAAAGAGTATGAAACAGTCGAGGTTACTCACACATATTCTCAGACTGTGGATTTGGCTTTTTCTAAATTAAGAGCTGAAATGGATATACAAACAAAGGATGCAGAGTTAATTTCAAAGAAATTAAAAACATATTACGACAGCGAAGCATTTTATATTGAATGCAATTTGTATTGTCTTGAAAATATTGCTTCTGTTGTCGAATTTGAAGTTGAATAAGGAGAATTTATGACCGAAAGAACCTTTAACACATCGTCACCATCTATTACAAGTGCAATTTTTGGACCTTTTGATATTTATGTAAGTGCCATTGAACGCGCCTTTGATGTAAAAATAGTAAATCGCCCTGCAAACAATGAAATAGGGGATTGTATAACAATAAGTGGTGATGATGAGAATGTTCAAAAGGCATATGAGGTCCTTATTTATCTTAACAAAATGGCAGGGCTGAATACTCTCATTACCGATCAAAGCGTTGATTATGCAATTTCTATGGTTCAAGATAATAGAACCTCTGATCTTAATGAGCTTGATGATGATTGCTTTTTTGTTAGCTCAAAGGGCAGACCTATAAAGGCTAAAACTCTTGGGCAAAAGAAATATGTTAATGCTATTAAAAAGAATATTATTACAATAGGAATAGGTCCTGCAGGAACTGGAAAAACCTTTCTTGCTGTTGCAATGGCAGTAAAGGCACTTCGTGACAAAGAGGTAAGTAGAATTATACTTACTCGCCCTGCTGTAGAGGCTGGAGAGCGCTTAGGATTTTTGCCTGGCGATTTGCAAAGCAAAATAGATCCATACCTTAGACCTCTTTATGATGCATTATATGAAATGCTAGGTTTCGAAAGTTGTGCTAAATATATAGAAAAGATGACTATTGAAATCGCTCCTTTGGCATATATGAGGGGCAGAACGCTTGATGATTCTTTTATAATTCTTGATGAAGCGCAAAACACAACTCCAGAGCAGATGAAAATGTTTTTAACTCGTCTTGGATTAGGCTCAAAAATTGTCGTAACGGGCGATTTGACTCAAACTGACTTACCTGATGGTAAAAAGAGTGGTCTTGCAGAGGCAGTTAAGATTTTAAAGGATGTTGAAGGAATTTCAATGCATACCTTTACGGATAAGGATGTTGTACGACACAAGCTTGTTCAAAAAATTATACTTGCATACGATAAATACGAAAAGGAACGCAAGGAAAACAAGTTTCAAAAACAAAAGAGAGGAAATTAAAATGACACTTAATACTTATATTACCGACGAACAAAGCGATTTTCAAATTGGTGTAGCCATGAAGGCTATTGTGAGAAAAGCTATTTTTAACACATTAGTGTATGAAGGCTTTGATAGAGATGTAGAGGTATCTGTTAGCTTTGTAGACAACGATAAAATCAAGGAATTAAATAAGGAATACAGAGGTAAAAACAGCGTTACAGATGTTTTGTCCTTCCCACAATACGACGATTTTGACGATGCATTTGAAGAGCAGGTTCTTCCTTTGGGAGACATCGTTGTTTCCTTAGAAAGGGCTGCAGAGCAGGGATATAACCTTTTCCACAGTATTTATCATGAGGTTGCCTTTCTTTGTGTTCACTCAACACTTCATTTACTTGGATATGATCACGAGGCCTCTAAGGAAGACGAAAAAGAAATGATTCAAAAGCAAAAAGACATAATGGAGATAATAGGATTCTAATGAGAAAAACAGCGTTTATTGCAATTGTAGGAAGACCAAATGTAGGAAAATCAACTCTTTTGAACGCGATTTTAGGTGAAAAAATTGCAATCGTTTCATCAAAGCCACAAACTACAAGAAATAGAATAACTGGTATTTTAACAAAGGACGAAAATCAATTTGTATTTCTTGATACTCCTGGATTTCAAAAGCCTAGAACTAAGCTTGGCGACTATATGCTAAAGGCATCTAAATCCTCAATCGGCTCTTCAGATGTAGCTATAATTGTTGCCGATTCCTTCCATGCACCAGGAGATATCGAAAAAAATATTATAGAGCAGGTAGCAATGAATAAAATTCCTGCTATTTTGGTTTTGAACAAAACTGATATGTCAAACCCAGAAAAGCTTGCTCAAACCATTGCTCAATACGATGAAATCCATAAATTTGAAGCAGTTATTCCTACTTGTGCCTCTAAAAGCGAGGGAATAGATATTGTTCTTGACGAATGTTCAAAATTTTTAGAGCCTAGCGAATGGTTTTTCCCAGACGATATGATTACCGATCAGCCTGAAAGAATGATTGTCGCCGAAACAATAAGAGAAAAAATCTTAAGAACCTTAAATGATGAAATTCCTCATGGAACAGCTGTTTCTGTTGAGGACTTTAAGGACGAGGGGAAAATTATTAGAATTCGTGCCGAAATTTATTGTGAAAAGGATTCTCATAAGGGGATTATCATTGGCAAAAGGGGCGTAGCTCTTAAAACTATTGGCTCATACGCTAGAGAGGATCTTGAAAGATTTTTTGGTGTTAAAATTTTCCTAGATCTTTGGGTAAAGGTTAAGGAAAAATGGAGAGATAGCGCTGTAAATCTAAATAATCTTGGATACAATCCAAAGGATATTCAATGACAGATTTTAAAGTAAATGCTCTTATTATTAAAGAGAGCGAAAGTGGAGAATACGATAAGGTGCTTACCGTTCTTACAGAAAAGTTTGGTAAGCTATTCGTAGTGGGAAAAGGAGTAAAAAGCGTGAGAAGTCGTCACATGGCTACAACTCAGCTTTTTTCCTATGCCTCTTTTAATTTAAGAAAAAAAGGTAACTATTATTACATAACAGACAGTGACCTTATTGAAGGCTATTATGGAATAAGAAATGATATGCTAAGATTAAGTCTTGCTAGCTTTGTTTGTGATGTTGCTTGCGAGGTTGCAAAAGAGGGAGTAGAGGAGCGTGATTTACTAAAGCTAACTCTTAACACGCTTTATGCTATTTCAAAGGAACTAAGGCCTCTCGAAATCATTCGTTCAGCGTTTGAGCTAAGAGTTGCCTCGGATAGTGGCTTTATGCCTGATTTGACGGCTTGCCGTGTCTGTGGGGACGAGCTTCCTGATATGTCGTGTCTGGATATAATGGACGGAACAATTATTTGTGATAAATGTAGAAAAAACGCTTTTTCTGCAATTGTAAAAGATGCTTTTTATGAAACAGGGACTCCACGCCCAATATCGATTATTTCATCATCCGTGTTGGCGACAATGAAATATATAATTTCAGCGCGTTCTGAGCGATTTTTGGCGTTTTCTTTAGACGAAAAGGAGCACCAAATGCTTTTCGATGTTTGCGAAAAATATTTGCTTAATCAGCTTGAAAGAGGCTTTTATTCTTTGGACTTTTATAAATCCTTGACATAAAGAAAGGAAATGTATGTTAAACCTAGAAAAATCTATTCGAATTCTTGAATTTGACAAGATTTTAAATATGCTTGCATCTCTTGCTCAAACTGAGGGCGCGAAAAAACGCGCCCTTGCGCTTTTGCCCAGTTCAAATTATGATACCGTAAAGAGAAGGCAAAAATATACAAGCGATGCCAAAAAAATGGCTGGGATTAAAGGCGCTCCATCCTTTGGTACAATGCCAGAGATCCTCGATTCTATTGAAAAAGCTGAGAAAAATTCAATTTTATCTCCTAGAGAAATATTGAATGTTGCATCAGTTTTGCACACAACCCGTGGATTAATCGAATATATTCACTCAGATGCTATTGAAAAATGTGATCTTACGGTGTTTTTTGAAGCATTAGTTCCTAATAAACAGCTTGAATCTAAAATTTTCAAGGCGATAATTAGTGAGGATTTAATTGCAGATGAAGCAAGTCCTGCGTTAGCTGAAATTAGAAGGAAAATAAGATATCAAACAAATAGAATCAGAGAAGTGCTTCAAAGCTATCTTACTGGAGAAAGCTCTAAATTTTTAAGGGATAACATTGTAACCATGCGTAATGGTAGATATGTTTTGCCAGTTAAAAATGAAAACAAAAATGAAATTAAGGGCTTGATTCATGATACATCTGGAACTGGAGCAACACTTTTTATTGAGCCTATGGCAGTAGTAGAGGCAAATAATGAGTTAAGAACCTTAATGGGTGAGGAGCAAGCTGAAATTGACCGAATTTTAGCTGAATTTTCTGCTGACATTGCTGATTTTGCTATGCAACTAAATAACAACTACAGAAATATAACTGAAATTTCATTTTGTTTTGCATGTGCAGAGCTTTCTTATAAATTAAATGCTACCGAGCCAAAAATTAACGATAAAAAATATATTGGTCTTGATAGAGCTCGACATCCGTTGCTTGATAAACAAAAGGTCGTTCCAATTAATGTTTCTCTTGGCAAGGACTACAACATGTTAGTTGTTACTGGTCCTAACACTGGTGGAAAAACCGTAACTTTAAAAACTCTAGGGCTATTTTCTCTGATGCTTCAATCTGGGCTTCAAATACCTGCAGATAATGCTGACATGTGTATCTTTGATGGTGTTTTTGCTGACATTGGTGATGAACAAAGCATTGAGCAATCGCTATCAACATTTTCTGGACACATTCTTTCGGTTGTAAACATTTTAAATGAGGTTACCGAAAATTCTCTTGCGCTTTTTGACGAGCTAGGTGCCGGAACTGACCCAATTGAAGGCGCGGCTCTTGCGCAATCCATTCTTGAAACAATTCTATCAAAAAAAGCCCTTTGTGTTGCAACAACTCACTATGCTGAGCTTAAGGCGTTTGCATTAAATACTAAAAATGTTTCTAATGCATCCTGTGAATTTGATATAAATACTCTAAAACCCACTTATAAGCTTGTAATTGGAGCTCCAGGTAAATCTAATGCGTTTTTGATTTCTCAAAAGCTGGGTGTTCCTGACGCAGTTGTTTCTCGTGCCAAAGAGCTTACAACCGAAGATTCTAAGAGCTTTGAGGCTGTTATTGGTAAGCTAGAGGATGCGCGCTTAGAATTAGAGAAGGAAAAAGCAAAGGCGTCCCGTCAGCGCTTGGAATTTGAGGCTTTTAGAGATGCTGCCGAAAAGGAGCTTAAGGAAAAGCTAAGCCGTGCTGAAAGAGATAGTGAGGAAATGGTCAAAAAGGCTCAGCAAATGGTAACTGGCGCTAAGGCTAGCGTAGAATATATTTTTGATAAGCTAGACAAAATTCAAAAGGATCAATCTAACTATAGTGATAAAAAGAAGGAAATTCGTCAAAAGCTAAGTGAAGCAGATGATATTTATAATCCAATTGAAGAAATTGATGATGATTATGAGTTACCTCGACCTCTCAAAAAGGGTGATATTGTTATTTTGAGAAATATCGGCACAGAAGCAACACTTCTTGAAGATCCTGATAAAAACGGAAATGTTAGAGTAAAGAGCGGAATCGCCCAAACTAGAACTAATATCAATAATTTAATGCTTGTGACTGAGAAAAAGGTAAAAGAGCAAAGGTCGGATTCCAAAACAACAACCAAGATAATATCTAATACCTTTTCAATATCTCTTGATGTTCGTGGAAAGAATGTAGAAGAGGCTTGGATCGATGTTGATAAATATCTCGATGAGGCTGTTTTACATGGCGTAAAAAGCGTTACTATAGTTCATGGGAAGGGAACAGGGCTTTTAAGAAAGGGGCTTTGGGAATTTTTCCGTAAGGATAAGCGAGTAAAAAAATATCGCAATGGTGAGTATGGCGAGGGCGATTTTGGCGTTACCGTAATAGAGTTAAAATAAAAATATCGGGCAAAACGCCCGATATTTTGCTTTTTTATAAAGCTTTAAAATTAATTAACAATTATTTTTATAATTACTATTAATTTATTATAAAAGGTCTTGCAATTTGCCTCGATGATTGATATAATATAATCGTATAATATTGTTTAATTAAGAGAGGGATAACTATGTCTGAGCTTAAAATGTTAGCAATTGACCTTGGCGCATCTAGTGGCCGTGGCATTGTAGGTTCTTTTGATGGAAAAAAGCTTTCTGTTAGAGAAAATCATCGTTTTCCAAATGAGCCTGTAAATACTTGTGGTAATTTCTGCTGGGATATTTTAAGAATATTTCATGAAATTAAAGCATCTATTTCCAAATGTGCTTTATCTGATGACAAAACAATTAAAAGTATAGGAATTGATACTTGGGGAGTTGACTATAGCTTTATTGACAAAAACGGAGTCTTGATGTCGAATCCTTATCACTATAGAGATGCGCGTACCGATGGAATACAGCCATATGCATTTAATACAGTTCCTTTTAAGGATATATATTCTGTTGCAGGAATTCAAACCATGAATTTTAACACTCTTTATCAGCTAGTAGCCGATTTGAGAGATAGAAAATACATAGTTGATAATGCAGACAAGCTTCTTTTTGTGCCTGATTTATTAAATTATTTCTTAACTGGTGAAAAGGTTACAGAATATACTATTGCTTCAACTGGTTCAATCCTTGATGCAAAAAGCAGAGCATTAGCAAAGGATTTGCTTGAAAAATTTGGAATTAGAACCGATATGTTCTGTGATATCGTGATGCCTGGTAATAAGCTTGGCAAGCTAACTCCTCAGCTTCTTTCCGAGGTTGGAAGCATCGACGCCAATGTTGTAAATGTCGCTTCACATGATACTGCAAGTGCAGTTATAGCTGTTCCTGCTAAGCGTGGTGACGATTTCGTTTATA
This sequence comes from Clostridia bacterium, assembly GCA_017625275.1. GTDB lineage: Bacteria > Bacillota > Clostridia > Oscillospirales > CAG-272 > RGIG2000. The sequence goes on along the minus strand of JAGALI010000232.1, from coordinate 402 downwards.
TTAGCAGTGGTACTTGGTCACTAATGGGAGTAGAGTGTGATGAGCCTGTAATCAACGATGCATCTCGCGCCTATAACTTGACAAATGAAGGTGGGGCCGGTGGCAAAATCAGATTCCTCAAGAACATTATGGGACTTTGGCTTGAGCAGGAATCGAGGCGCCAATGGAAGCGCGAGGGACTTGATATTTCATTCGATGAATTGACTGAAAAAGCGCTAGAGGCAAAGCCTTTCCAATGCTTTATCAATCCTAATGACGATTTATTTACACCTCAAGGCGACATGCCTAACAGAATCAGGGAGTTTTGCAAGAAAACAGGACAACATGTTCCTGAATCTATTGGTGAGGTTGTAAGATGTATTTTCGAAAGCCTTGTTCTTTGCTATAGACAAACTATTGAAG